>CBDUPD010000217.1:0-5126 GCA_965368985.1 uncultured Spongiibacteraceae bacterium
AGGTCGGTTAGCATAGCGTTTTCCTCTGGTTGAGTTAAAGCATGCTTTTAGGGGCATAAGAGTTATTCCATCCCAAGATGCCCCCATTTATGCCCCTATATTATCTGGACGCAGTGAAGCATCGCTGGGCTAACATGGAGACTCTGGTGGTCATGCTTGGGATAGAGGTTACGGCTTAAAGCTATACAGAATAAAGCCTTCGGACCAAATCGGCCTGAAAAACACTTTAAAGGAAGTAGTTGGAGATCAAGGAAGATTCTTTGAATGGTGCCCGGTCGCGGAATCGAACCACGGACACGAGGATTTTCAATCCTCTGCTCTACCGACTGAGCTAACCGGGCACTACATACAAAGAGGCGCGTATTTAAACGTTTAGAGCGTAATTAGTCAAGCACCAAATACGTAAAAATGCTATTCGCTTGGCGGTATGTAGCCTTCAGCTTGCTCAAATTCTTCCCCGCTTAAAAACTTCTCGCATTCTTCCTGAAGAAACTTTCTGGAGTCTGGGTCCATCATACTTAGCTGTTTTTCGTTGATCAGCATGGTTTGGTGCTTTTGCCACTCTTCCCAGGCTTGTTTTGATACATTATTGAAAATGTCCTGACCTTTTTGGCCCGGGTAAGGTGGCTGTGCCAGTCCTTCGAGCTCTTTTTTGTACTTTCTGCAATTTACTATACGAGACATAGGTAAACTCTTGCTAATTAGACGTTTGATACCAGGGTTAATATCTTGCTGACAGGAGCTGCAAGGCCAACCTCTTGTGGCTTGCGCATGTTATACCAAAGCTGTTGTTGATCTTCCATTATTTGCTTGGGTTTTTCTGATAGTTGAATATGCTCAATGGAAATATCCAGATGGTAGTGACTGAAGGTGTGTCTGAATCCGGTGAGGCTTTGGTGGGTGTAAGCATCGGTATGAAGGTGCTGGCGACAGTAATGCTGAATATCTTTTTGGTGTTTTAGCTCGGTAAAACTCCAGAGTCCGGGCCAGATACCTGATAAAGGCCGCTTTTCGAGTAAAAAGCTGTCTTGATAGCTTATTACCAGCATGTGGGTAGATTTTACCGGTAGTTGTTTTTTTGGTTTTTTCCCCGGAAATTGCACAATAGTGTCTTGTTTGAAGGCTATGCAGTCTGATTGCAGAGGGCATTCACCGCATTTGGGCTTGCTGCGGGTGCAGACGGTTGCTCCAAGATCCATTATCGCTTGAGTATAGTCATCAACGCGTTTTGATGGTGTGTAGGCTTCAGCGACCTCCCAGAGTTGATTAAGTACTGCAGATTTACCGGGCCAGCCTTCGATAGCCTTATAGCGGCTGAGTACCCGTTTAACGTTGCCGTCAAGAATGGCGGTTGGTTTCTGGTAGGCAATGGCAATAATTGCACCGGCAGTTGAGCGTCCAATGCCGGGCAGGCTGGTCATGGTGTCTAACTCATCGGGGAAGATTCCGTCGAATTGTGTGGCTACTATCTGTGCAGTCTTGTGCAGGTTCTTTGCCCGGCTGTAATAGCCAAGGCCTGACCAGTGATGCAGTACTTCATCAAGCTCGGCGTCAGCCAGGCGGTGAACGTCAGGAAAGCTCGACATAAACTTTTCAAAATAGGGGATAACGGTTGCAACCTGGGTTTGTTGCAACATAACCTCCGAAATCCAGACGCGATAGGCATTAATATCGTGTTGCCAGGGAAGGTTTTTGCGGCCATGCAGGTCAAACCAGCTTAATATCTGTTGAGAAAATTGTTTATGCGGCATTGCACTACTCTTCAAAGCGGGTTTCTGCTTTCTGAATGATAGTCTGCTGAGTGAGTCATTCTCATTTAAGGGTTTCGTTTGTAGGTGTTGCCCTGTTTATCAAAACCGGCCGAGGTGAACAGGCGCTCAATGGCAGTATCGTCGATACAGCTTTCGAAAACGAATTGAGTTGAGTTGTGATCGTTGATGAGCTGGCGTAATAACTCCCTGGCTACATTGCGTTGTCGAGTGACTGAGCGTACGCATAAGTGGTCAAGTTTTAAACCTTCTTCTTCGGGGCTTGTGGTAACTGCTGCAAGCAATCTGGCATTAAAACGAGCACCATATAGAGAGATATCAGATCTATTGCCTAATAGATCTTGCAGGTCGTTGAACCTGAGATCAGTTGGGTAATCATTGTAGAGCTTTTCAAGGTCTATTAAATCTTGCTCGCTTGGATTGTCTACTTGTTCTAATACTACAGGCATATAGCTTACTCTGGGCTTGAATGAGCGTATTTTAGCGAATGTATGAGCAGATTGGCATGTTTTTGGGTAAATCCTTGCTATGCTAAGCTATGGTTGTTGTTCGATTTTTCATATAATAGGTTTTTGAGCCGCCGAAAGGCGAAGAACTATGGCAGATATTACCATGACAGACCGTAGCGCAAGCGTAAGCCGCGATACCCTTGAAACCCAAATTACAGTGAGTATTAATCTCGATGGTACGGGTGAAGCAAGTTTTGATACTGGCGTGCCATTTCTGGAGCATATGATGGATCAGATTGCCCGTCATGGTTTGATTGATATAAATGTCAACGCCAGGGGTGATACAGAAATCGATGATCATCACACTGCTGAAGATATAGGTATCACGCTGGGGCAGGCTTTTAAGCAGGCCGTTGGTGATAAAAAAGGTATTCTGCGTTATGGCCATGCCTATGTGCCATTAGATGAAGCCCTGTCACGTGTAGTGATTGATTTCTCAGGTCGTCCGGGTCTGGAGTTTCACTGTGATTTTACCCGCAGCACAGTGGGTGATTTTGATGTGGATCTTTTTGTTGAGTTTTTCCAGGGGTTTGTAAACCACGCTGGCGTTACTCTGCATATTGACAATTTGCGTGGCAAGAATACGCATCACCAGATAGAAACCATATTTAAAGCTTTTGGTCGTGCATTACGTATGGCATTAACTATTGATGAGCGTGCCTCAACGGCAATGCCTTCAACCAAAGGTTGTCTGTAAAATCAGCGGCCTCTGAATAAAGGTCAGTTTTTTCAGAGGCTCTTTAAATTTCATTGTTTGAAAATGATGAAGCCTATTTTTTCTAGAGTAGATATTCAATGAGTAAGACCGTCGCCATTATCGATTATGGTATGGGTAATCTGCATTCCGTTGCGTCAGCGGTTGCCAAGGTTGCACCCGATGTCAATGTGCTGGTTACAGCCGATCATTCACAAATTCTGGCAGCTGACCATGTGATCTTTCCCGGTGTAGGTGCAATACGTGATTGCATGCATGAGATTCGTCGATTGAAAATTGATGATGTGGTATTAAAGGTTATTGAACAAGGTAGCCCATTGTTAGCTGTCTGTGTGGGTATGCAGGCGCTGATGTCTTATAGCGAAGAAAATAAGGGTGTTGATTGCCTGAATGTTTTTCCTGCCCAGGTAAAACTGTTTTGTGGTGATGTCTTTGAAGAAAAGCATATGAAAGTTCCGCACATGGGTTGGAATAATGTCTCCCAGTCTATAGATCACCCGGTGTGGGAAGGTATAGCTAATGATACACGTTTTTATTTTGTGCATAGCTATTATGTGAATATGGATGACGAGCCTGAAGTGATTGGCCGTTGTGAATATGGCGTGCCTTTTGCTGCAGCGTTAGCTCACAAGAATGTTGTGGCAGTGCAGTTTCACCCGGAGAAATCTCATGTTGCAGGTCTCAGGTTGATCAGAAACTTTCTTAATTGGGATGGTAAGTAATTATGGGTTTGGCTAAACGTATTATTCCATGTCTCGATGTTGATAACGGTCGAGTTGTTAAGGGCGTAAACTTTGTAGATATTCGTGACGCGGGTGATCCGGTTGAGGTAGCAAAGCGTTATAACGAGCAGGGTGCTGATGAAATTACCTTTCTTGATATCACTGCGACCCATGAAGATCGTGAAACCATGGTTCATATGGTAGAAAAGATTGCCAGTGAGATATTTATCCCGTTAACAGTCGGTGGTGGTATTCGCAAGGTTGAGGATATTCGCACCATGCTAAATGCAGGTGCTGATAAAGTGGGTATTAATTCGGCTGCTATTACCAACCCGGAATTTGTAAGAGAGGCTGCTGAAAAGTTTGGGTCGCAGTGTATTGTTATCGCGATAGATGCCAAGCGTGTCAGTGTTGATGGCGAGCCGGGTAAATGGGAAATCTTTACTCATGGTGGTCGAAAGCCTACCGGTATTGATGCGGTTGAGTGGGCTGTAAGAATGACAGAGTATGGTGCGGGCGAGGTATTGCTAACCAGCATGGATGGTGATGGCACCAAGAATGGTTATGATCTTGAGTTAACCCGTGCAATTAGTGATGCGGTAGCTGTACCTGTTATTGCTTCTGGTGGTGTTGGTAATCTTCAGCATCTTGTTGATGGTATCATTGAGGGCGCAGCTGATGCTGTGCTGGCAGCCAGTATTTTCCATTTTGGTGAATATAGTGTGCCGCAAGCCAAGGCTTATATGGCTGAGCAAGGTATTGAAGTTCGTTTCTAATTGTCATTGACGTCTAAAAGTGCGATCTAAAAAATGAAGAGCTATGGATCAATACGATAACACGCCGAATATTAAACTGGTGCCGCCGGTATATCTGTTGAAGTCGCAGTTGCAGTGTTATATGTGTGGTAATCTAACGGATGTATTTTGTTTGGGGTCGAATGGCTTTGTTGAAATCGAGTCAGAAGAGAGCTTTGAAGTTAAAGACTTTACGCATTTTTCAAACATTGCCTGGGTGCCCACTGAGCTGGAATCGATTATAAAAAAACATGCCAGGGGTTATTACTTCGATTATATCAAGCAGCGCGGTAATTGTTACTTTATCAACCATTGTAAGTGTCGCACCAAGCTTTCAGAGCATCAGGTGCATAACGAACCCGAGGTTGGTTTTTATCCGGTAAATGCAGGGCAAGCTTCCGGGATTACTCTGTATGAAATTACCGATACAGAGTCATATGATATCTGTGCGACGGCCGTTATTCATGATGAAGATTTGATGTCGGTAAATGCTAAACGTGAGAAAATGTAGGTTGGTGATGAGCTTGCGAACCCCAACGTTTTTAATGCTATTGTTATTTAAGTCGCGCTATTCTGTGTTGCTTGTTTCTATGTCGTAATTGAGTTTTATGAATTCT
>CBDUPD010000218.1:0-5123 GCA_965368985.1 uncultured Spongiibacteraceae bacterium
GTGTATAAATCCAGGTGTATAAACAGGAGAAGTTTCATCCTCTTCTTGAATTATGAGTAGACATCTAAAAATCATTAATCAGGTATAGAAAGTATAATGAATGATTCTATAGAAGAAACATTTGAAAATGAAAAAGTGCGGCACCTGTATGCGCCCTGGGAAAAGGGCTTTGATCAGGTACTGACACCCTTTGAACGATTCATTAATCATCAGGCTACTGCCGGCTTATTATTGATGTTCACAGCATTAATTGCCGTTATCCTCGCCAATTCATCTTTGGGTGATAATTACCGTCATTTGTTACATTTGCCGGTAGGTTTTAATGTTGGTATTTGGCATATAGAGAAAACATTCCATCACTGGGTTAATGATGGTTTGATGACGATGTTTTTCTTCGTCGTTGGCCTTGAATTAAAACGGGAAATATTGGTGGGAGAACTGGCTAACCCACGCATGGCAGCTTTGCCAGTTGTTGCAGCAATAGGCGGCATGATTGTTCCGGCACTGATATATGTTCTTTTTAACTCTGAAGGTGATGCGCTCAGGGGGTGGGGTATACCAATGGCAACAGATATAGCCTTTGCGTTAGGCGTGATTGCGTTGCTGGCAGGTAGGGTTCCTAAAGCCCTGATTACTTTTCTGGTAGCATTGGCAATTGTTGATGATCTCGGAGCAATCGTGATTATTGCCTTATTTTATACCGAACAGTTAGTCTGGCAGGCCTTAATGGCAGCAGCATTGATAACTGTAATAATGGTAATTTTAAATTTGGCAGGTGTCTGTCGTCCTGCGCCTTACTTTTTGCTTGGATTTCTCTTGTGGGCTTCATTGATGAAGTCGGGTGTGCATGCGACGCTTGCGGGTGTGATAAGCGCGTTTACTATTCCTGCCTTGCCGAGGTTTGATCCTCAATCTTTCAGTTTACGTATGCGTGAATTACTTGAAAGATTCGACAATAGTTTCACTCCAGGCGAAAGCATATTGAAGAATCAAAAGATGGTAACAACTGTTCAATCCTTACATAAAGGAGTAGCGGGTGTAGAAGCGCCTTTGCAACAATTAGAGCACTCAATGCATGCGCCTGTTGCGTTTCTTATTCTGCCATTGTTTGCACTTTTCAATGCAGGGGTAAATATAGACTTTGGGAATATTTTTACTACTCTGAGTCACCCGATTGTTATTGGGGTAAGTATGGGTCTAATGTTTGGAAAGTTTATTGGTGTAGCTGGTTGCAGCTGGGTAGCGCTTCGTCTGGGTCTGGTAAGTTTGCCTCCGCAGGTGAGTATGGCGCATGTTTGTGGTGCAGCAATGCTGGCCAGCATTGGTTTTACCATGTCAATATTTATCGCTGAATTAGCTTTTAGTCATCAGCCGGAAATGGTTGAGCAGGCCAAAATTGGGATTCTGATTGCGTCATTGCTGGCAGGTATTGCCGGTTATACCTGGTTATACCGATTATCCACAATAAGCAATAATAAGCGTGAATAATAAAAGGTTTCTTTGGGTACGCTGCATGTCAGTAGTAGTTCAGAGGTGATTAATTTGTACTCTTCTGAAGAAGGGTTAAAAGAACCTGGTATTTTTCAGAGAAACACATTCATTGTTTTTTCAGAAAGTAATGTCAAAGTCTAATGTATACCTGGATATGATATATGGCATTTAATGATTTTTTTTATGAGGGTATACAGCCTTTTCTAAGTGCTGTGCAAGTACATGAGTATATAAGCTTGACTCAGTTGGGCCAGATACTTGCTGGTTTTTTGTCTTTTGCAATGTTGGCATGGACGTTAAATCATTCGGTCAGCTTGATCGCCGATTTGCAGAAAGTGGTTTATAAGAAAAAATGGAATTCATCCAAAAAGCACAAGTTGGAATTACTGCTTCGCCTTCTTAAGCCGAATGCGTCCTGGTTTATATCATTATTGATCTATATTACTTTGCCCAACATAGTTGTTGCCGACAATATCGGCCTGTTATTGTTTTATGAGCTGGTATTTCTGTATGCAGTTTATAAATTGGTTCTACTGTTAGTCATCTATTCGGTTGAAAGAGTCTACAAGTTAAATAAAAAGTATGTCCCTGTCGTAAAACTAAAGCATATACATATTGAAAGCACGAAGCTGACAAGATATTTTATTGTTATGCTGTTTTTTGTTGATAGCATACATAATAATTTTTCAACCCCTCTGTTTTTATATTCATCCCTGTTGTTGATTTTTGGTATTAGTTACTCTCTTTATATCAAGATTTTGGAAGAGCATCGTGAGGCGTTAATTCTATTTACACAAAAACAGTTGCCTGAATCAATAGAGCTATGGTTCAAGAAACGGGATATTGAGAAAAGGCTGGATGGCCTGTTTGTTCTCGTGTTTATGTTTGCGCATATGGTAAAGAATTGCATTTCTGTACATGAAGTATTGTTGAAGTTTGATGCCTATAAGCTCATAACCGCAAAGATATTATGGTTGCATCTGGAGCAAATGCAGGACGAAGAAGATGAAGATATTATTACTGATGAACGCTATGAAAAATGGTTTTCTTCAGCTTATAGCCCGGTTGAAATCGTCAAAACCGAGACCGGTCAGGCTATGGAAAACACCCTGAATGAAGTGATTGAGCGTTGGGTGTCTGGTAAAGCTTTGGAGAATGATCTGTTATTGTCAGGTGCATCGGGATCAGGCAAAACAGTGAGTATTAAATCATGGATTGAGCACAAGTCTGAAGAAATGCCCGTACATTATATCAGCGTACCCGCCAAAGTGCTTAAATGCGAAGATTTGTATGAATTATTAAACCCATTAAATAATACGCCTATCAACAGCATAGAAGAATTGATCGCTATCGATAGCTGTATGGAAAAAAGTATAGTCGTGCTGGATAATAGCCATAATCTCTTTCTTTCTGATATCAATGGATTTGTTTGTTATAAAACCCTTCTTAACTGGTTAAATGCACCGTTAAAGAATCTCTTTTTTATTATTATCATGGCTGACGATCCATGCATTTATCTGAATGATGTATTTTTGGATTCGCAACAATATTCATACGTTATCGAATTGAAGCCCTGGCAAGTAGAGGAGATTAAAGAGCTTATTATGTACAGGCATAAAGCCTCAAAAAGAAAACTTGAATTTGATGAGCTGTTATTTGCCAGTATGGGTAATGATGAGTTAACGGCGTATTCAGCAACAGCAGACCGGTGTTTCCGTATGGTATGGGAGCAATCTGGCGGTAATCCTGCTCTCGCCTTGTCAATATGGGTTAGGGCAGCATCAAAAAAAGAACGTTTTACGATAGAGATTGGTTTACCGGAAAAACCCTCAGCGGGGTTTCTGAGTGAATATGCTGTAGACCATTTATTTGTTTATTCTTCATTGGTCAGGCACCAGAATCTAACGATTAGTGAATCGGTCAGGTCTACACGACTGCCGGAAACCGTTGTCAGGCGTGCATTCAAGCTTGGAAGAGATGTGGGTTTTATGGTGTCAGAAGATGATGAAAGATATCGCATGCATGCATTTTGGGCATTTCAGATAATTTCTTTTTTACGAATAAAGAATTTTTTACATGGAAAATAACCCGATTTTTACAGATATACAGTCTTTATCGAGTATCCTGAATTTCAGCAAGATATTTATGCTGTTTGTCGGCATGTTATTTATCTGGTTGATTGCCGAGGTAATTGATTTTCTGGCAAGGAGTGTTGCCGGATACTTTCCTGCAAAACGTTTTATGATATCTCAAGCCAATACTCTCTTGAGCTTTATTGTTTATTTGGGAGGAGCATTTGTTTTATTTATAGGTGTTATCAACCCTTCCAAAGAAATCATCATTGCAGCGGCAGGTAGTATGGCCGTTGCAGTCGGGTTTGCATTAAAAGATATCGCTTCGTCGGTGATTGCAGGGATGATTCTGCTCTTTGATAACCCGTTTAAAGTGGGAGACCGTATATCATTTGAGGATAAATACGGTGAAATTATCAGTATCGGTTTAAGATCGGTAAAAATTAAAACGCTGGATGATAATATTGTAACCATTCCTAATTCCCGGTTTATTAATGATTCCGTGGCATCGGGTAATTATGGTGCCCTGGATATGATGGTTGTTTGTGACTTTCATGTAGATATATCTAACGATATTGAAAAAGCAAAAGATATTATTCGCGAAGTAATAGTAACAAGCCGGTTTGCATTTCTGAAAAAGCCCGTCAGCTTCTCTATTAATGAAATCGTTATGCATAATACGGTTGCTATTCAGATCAAGGCTAAAGCCTATGTCATGGATGTGAATTATGAAAAAGCATTTCAAAGCGATATTGTTGAAAGGGTTAATTCTCTTTTTATCGAACAGGGAATAACCCGGCCAGCGAGCATGGGTCGTTAATAACAGGTAATTCATGCCACCTGAGGCTTGTATCTGCCGCTGCACAAATTGATCGGTTGTAAAAGAGGAATACATTTTAACCAGTTGTGTATTTCAGCTTTAAACTGATGTAGGAATATCAGTGTATGCGCATTTTTGGCCGGTTGCAGCTATTGTAGTCGGGCCTGTCTCTATAAAAGATATATTGGTTCTTTGTCCTTCAGTTTTATTCTTTTATAAGAAAAGTTGAGACTTTACCTTATTTTCAGTAAGGTAGATGGCTTGGTTATCGTTGATTGTTTATGCTTGAAATTATATTACAAACACCTTATTTATTAGCGCCGCTCATTTTTTTGGCAAGAGTCGCCGATGTGTCTCTCTGCACATTTCGTACCATTGTAATTTTTCGAGGCCACAAATTGTTGGCAGCAATTATTGGTTTTATTGAGGTTGTTATCTGGTTGGCTGCAGCTGGCCAGGTTTTGAACAACCTTGATCAGTGGTATCTTACTTTGGCTTTTGCCGGGGGTTTTGCCGTTGGTAATTATGTAGGCATGTGGATTGAGAGTCTTTTTGCCATTGGTAACGAACTGGTTCGTTGTATCTCATTTAATCGCGATATATTAGCTGAAAAAATCCGGGATGCCGGGTTTAATGTGGTTTCTTTTGATGGTGACATGGGCGATGAACGACCCGTCGAGTTGCTGTTTATTGTTGAAAAAAGGCGTAATGTTCCCAAGCTTATCCGGTTAATTAAAGAG
>CBDUPD010000219.1:0-5112 GCA_965368985.1 uncultured Spongiibacteraceae bacterium
ATGCTCCCACATCATAAAGAAGCTGATGATTTGCTGTCTGAACCAGCACAGATAAACCCTGGCCAACATCAATCACATCAACGGATATTTCACCCTCTTCTAACAACTGCTCTGGCCGGCCAGCCATAATTGCCAACAACAACAGAACAGCAAATGAACGCACAATGAATATTTTTGGCAATAACAACAAAAAGCAGGCGAGGAAAAGCACAGCCACAGCTTTGCGACTAAAAACCGGATTAAGCATCATCACATCACTGGTAACTGCCAAATAATTTACCTGCTCTATCACATTAAACAGATAATCCAGTTGCAAAGAAGCCAACTGCAACAAATCAAAATCGACCCCAAAAATACACCAGACAAACAATGCCAGTAAAATATTGGGAATAATTAAAAAACTCATCAGGGGTATGACTAACATATTAATTATTGGTGCAAGCAGAGATACCTTCGAGAAGTACAGTAGTGTAAATGGAAGTAATCCAACAAAAATAGCCAACTGGGATTGAAACAGTGGCTTCATCCAATATGTAAATCTCTGCCATTTATCAAACAACGCCCCCTCGCCATTTATATTTTCTTTATGGCTACGAGTCATTGTTTCGGCCAGCATTATCAATACAAATACAGCAGCAAAAGATAAAATGAATCCGACATTCAACACTGACAATGGATTGAACAACAACACCAGACTCATGGCGAGCCAATAACGAAACCATAGACTCATTTGCAAGCCAATCACTTGCCCGCCCATAAAAACAAACAGCATAATTAAGGCTCGCTGCGACGGAATACTAAAGTCTGCAAAGGCGGCATAAGCCAAAGCAGATAATAAAGACAGGAAAGCCGCTACCGGACGCCAATCATGCAGATACAACCTGCCCAAACCTGCTCTTCTCAATCCGATAATCAGCGCATAAATAACTGCTGCGCATAAACCAATATGTAGCCCTGAAATAACAAACAGATGAGAAATACCGGTATCTGCCAACAGCGAACGTTGCGATGCATTTAATAAAGCTTTATCTCCCGTACTGAGGGCCACTATCCATGCAGCTGACTCTTTGGAAGTTTTCGACAGTACAAACTGCTTCCATTCGTACCTGTGGGACTGCATACAAAAACCGGGCTCAGCCCCAATAAACTGATTTTTACGTACATACCCCTTGGCTTGAATACCTTGCTCCAATAAATAAGCTTCATAGTCAAAACCACCCGGATTGGCCAGGCCGTGCGGCCGCTTTAAACGAACTGTAAACAACCAGGTATCACAGGGGCGAATATCCTGTTTTCCATACCAGTTCAACAATATTGAATTAATATTCTTCGCCATCGCCCGTGTTCTTGCATCAGGCCCTACTATCTCCAAAACCCTGACCTGAAATTGCTGATATCGACCTTTATCAACAGGTAAACTGTTTATTGAAACCATCAGTTCAATATCCTGCTTTTCGAGCTGCTCTGGAAGCTGCACGCTTAATCTTTGATCAGCATAGTAATTTGCATAACCAAAACCCAAGACGACACCTATCAAACAGGCCAATAAAGTTCGATAATTCGAAGTAAGGCAGCGCAGTAAAAAAAGAGAAAAAACAGCACAGAAAAGCACGGCACAGGCTTCCTGGGATAACAATTGGGTTTGATAACTGCTTAACATGACAGCTAAGCAAAATGTAATACAAAAATGCACTGAAAAGTCCTTGTGCTGGTATATAGTTATCATCCTTGTTTGATAACTAACGCTAATATGTTTTAAATAATATCAACTCATGTAATATAAGTAATACCCTATTTGAACTACTGCCAAGCAAATACAGATGCCCAAGAAGCTGCTTAAAAGATTCATGCCCACCAATGATAAGGTTTTGCATAACCAATCTATGCAATTTATCGGTGAGCAGATTAAAAAAGCACATGTTTGGCACTTAAATAGGCGTTCGGCAAGTAGAGCCGCACTTATCGGCCTTTTCTTTGCCTTTCTACCTATTCCATTACAGATGATATTTGCGGCTATTGTCTGTATTTATATGCGCGCCAATTTGCCGTTAACGCTTGTATTTGTCTGGATTACCAACCCGATTACAGCTGCCCCGATTTTCTATGCAACCTACCGAATTGGGGCATTTCTTCTTGATTTACCCACCTACGAATTTGAACTTGAAATGAATATGGCCTGGATAAGTGAAAAACTTGCCCTTGTATGGAAACCTTTGTTTCTTGGCAGTCTTCTAACTGGAACAGCTCTGGCAGCTATTGGCTATACAACAATAGATTTTTTATGGCGCTGGAAAACCTTACAGCGCTGGCATAACCGCGAACACCGATATAGCTGGCTCCACCGCGATCGCAGACATAAACGCAAAAGCAGAACTAATAACGAAGACTTCTAGCATTATTCATAACGAAGTACTTCAGCAGGGTCTACCTTGCTTGCCTGCCATGCCGGGATAATAGTAGCCAGAATACTCAACAACAATGCAATCGATGCAACCATAACAATATCCATCGATCGAATATCACTGGGCAAGTGATCTATGGGATACACGTCCGTATTTAAAAACTGGTAACCGATCAGTTGCTCAAGCCAAACTACACCATCACTAACGATGAGACTGAAAACTATCCCAAGAACAATCCCCACGGTGACACCAACCAGCCCAATGACAGACCCCTGAACAATAAAAATTCCGAGAATCTGTTGATTACTACAACCCATTGTTTTTAATACTGCAATATCAGACGCTTTATCATTAACCGCCAGCACCAATGTAGAAACCACATTAAAAGCCGCCACCGCAATAATAAAGAAGACTAACAAGGAAACAAGCTTGCGCGACATCTGCACTGCATAATAAAGATTACCATGTCTTGCAGACCAATCCTGCACATCATATAAACCCGTAAGTTCTCGAAGCTCCTGGGCTATTGATCTGGCAGCAAAAAGATCATCAACGTATAGCCTGATACCATCAACACTATCAACAGGTTTTTTATTCAACAAAGCCACATTGGCACGGTGAGTCAAAATGATTTTTTCGTCAATCTCAGTACCACTATCAAGAAACCCTTGTACGATAAAATGATCAATCACTGGCAACTCGGTTCTATTTTTAGCTGGCACAATAATCTTTAAGTTATCTCCTTTTTCAATTTGTAACTTGGTTGCCAGCTTAATACCAATAACAGCAGTTTTTTTATGATTAAGCTGACTAAATACCTCACCTCCAAGAAGACGTTTCATAATAGAGTCTTCCGGTTCATATAATGGATCGATGCCATACAAGAAAGCTGCCCTGACAGAAGACTTGTGCATTACAAGACTTTGCACATAGCTAATAGGTGTAGCATCAACAACACCGGGGTGAGATTTCGCCAAATCAACCAACTCTCGCCACTCTGTCGTTTGATTAGTTTGCGTAAGCATCGCATGTGGCACGATAGCCAATATCCGTTCTCTTAACTCACGATCAAAACCATTCATTACTGACACAACCGTAATCAATACACTGACAGCCAACACCATACCTATAGTTGAAATACGTGAAATAAACGCGACAAGATGGCTTTGCTTTCGGGAAAGTGTATAGCGTAAACCAATAAAGAGACTAAGCGAGTTCATCTTTACCCAACTCTCTTAAGATCCCTTCATGAAGTGAAAAGATTCGCTGCTGTTCTTTGGCTATCTTCATATCATGAGTTACAAGAATAAAACAGGTTTCAAACTCACTGTTCAATTCTTTAATCAAATCCTGAATTTGTGCAGCCGTTTGCTCATCAAGGTTACCTGTGGGCTCGTCCATTAATACACAACTTGGGTGAGCCACCAGAGCTCGCGCAATAGCAACTCGTTGGCGTTCACCACCTGACATCTCAGATGGCCGATGAGTTAGCCTTTGCCCCAATCCAACTTTTTCAAGCATCTGTGCCGCCTGGGCTTTTGCCTCTTGAGGCTTCATACCCCGAATAAGCAGAGGCATCGCTGTATTCTCAAGCGCATCAAACTCAGTTAAAAGGTGATGAAATTGATAAACAAAACCCAACTCTCTATTTCTCAACTTCGCCAATTCTTTTTCCTGCATCTGATCATAACGATGCCCTTTAAGCTCAACATACCCTTCTGCGCATTGATCAAGCCCACCCAACAGATTCAATAGTGTCGACTTTCCCGACCCGGAAGAACCTATCACCGCAACAGACTCGCCCTTATAGACAGAGAAATCAATACCATTCAAAACCGTCAGGCTTTGCTTTCCCTGCCAGTATGTTTTTGCCAACTGATGGCAACGGATGATAGTTTCAGTCATGATATTTTTATGGTTACTCTTTCTGTTTCTCTGGTTAATACTTTTTGTTACTCTGGATAATCCGGTCTCTTACAATGTAAATATTATTGGTACTGCAGCGCTTCTACTGGCTGAATTTTTGAAGCCATATAAGCAGGATAAATAGTAAATACAATACTTAACACCAAACTTAAAACAAAAACGAACATAACATCTTGCCATTGCAGATCTGAAGGCAATCCTGAAATATAAAATACGTTCGGATCAAAAATATAGAAACCAAAGGCATTTTCTATTAATACAATTACCTCGGTTAAATTAATCGCCATTAACATTCCGGCTACACCGCCTATCACCACACTTACCAATGACAAACTTAGACCCTGAGCCAAAAACACGCCCAATATACTCCCTCGACTCAAGCCCATCATTCTTAACACTGCGATTTCATTACGCTTATCTGAAACCATCATACTCAACACAGATATCAAGTTAAATGCAGCGACAGTGATAACCATACTCAACATAAACATCACCATGATTTTTTCCATCTTGACGGCACTAAATAACAGGGCACGTTTTTCAGTCCATGGAACTACTTTCAATGACGGACTGACATCACTCAACGTAGACTGTAACTTAACTGCTGTGTTACTGGCGGTTAAAACATCATTGGTTAAATAACGTATCGCATGAACCTTTTGTCCGGTTTGGTACAATCGCTGTGCATCTGCCAAACGAATATAAGCATGCGTGGCATCCATATCAGCCCCAACCTCAAATACTGCTACAAGGGTAAACTGTTTAATTCGAGGCTTGATACCCA
>CBDUPD010000220.1:0-5102 GCA_965368985.1 uncultured Spongiibacteraceae bacterium
TCCGACTAAAACGTCAAATGCGTCAGATAGAAGCCACACCTATTCTCGGTAAAATTAACGGTGCCGTTGGCAACTACAACGCCCACTTATCGGCATACCCTGATATAGACTGGGAAGTAAATGCCAAAGAATTTATCGAAGGTCTTGGCATCGAGTGGAACACCTACACCACCCAGATTGAACCCCATGATTATATCGCAGAGCTATATGATGCCTATTGCCGTTTTAACACGATATTGATCGATCTTGATCGTGATCTCTGGGCCTACATCTCCCTGGGTTATTTCAAACAGAAAACCATTGCCGGTGAAGTTGGTTCATCAACCATGCCTCACAAAGTCAACCCGATTGATTTTGAAAATTCCGAAGGTAATCTGGGTATTGCCAATGCTATTATGCAACACCTTTCCAGCAAGCTACCGGTGTCTCGCTGGCAGCGTGACCTTACCGACTCAACTGTTTTACGTAATCTTGGTGTTGGTCTTGCCCACAGCCTTATTGCCTACCAGGCCACTCTGAAAGGTTTGAATAAACTGGAACTCAATGCAGATTCACTGGCTGCGGATCTTGATAATGCGTGGGAAGTATTAGCAGAGCCGATTCAAACAGTTATGCGTCGCTATGCTATTGAAGAACCTTACGAAAAACTCAAAGCCTTTACCCGCGGCAAGGCCATGACACAGGAAATGATGTCAGACTTCATTAACTCGCTTGAACTTCCACAAACAGCAAAAGACGAGTTATTAGCTCTCACACCTGCCAGCTATATTGGCAATGCTGTAAAACAGGCTAACGCTATTAAGAAGTTTTAACAGGCAATAATACTGTCTCCCGAGCGCAGCCGAGGGACCTCCATAAATGATTACAATATCTACTGGAGATCCCTCGGCTGCGCTCAGGATGACAATCATTCATAACTCTTCTCCTCATCCAGTTTCTCATTTGCTACACGGGTAACAATGAATATTCAAATCATCAATACCAACTGGCAATCCCACCAACAAGCACTGAAAAATATCAGACAGATTGTTTTTATTGATGAACAGCATGTTTCTCCCGAAGATGAATGGGATAATATGGATGACAAAGCTCAGCATTATCTGCTATATATTAATAATGAAGTCGTAGCTTGCGCACGATTATTGCTTGCCGACACAACCGGCAAAATTGGTCGTGTTGCCGTGCTGAAAGCCTATCGAAACCAGGGTATAGCACTGCAGTTAATGCGCTACATTATTAACGATGCGAGGAAACAAGGGATAAAATTACTAACACTGGATGCACAGACTTACATCATTTCACTCTATGAAAAGTTGGGATTTAATGTATGTAGCGAAGAATTTTCTGATGCGGGTATTCCACATAAAAGTATGCAACTGCAAATTCATACACTCTAAATTGAAGCTTGTTAATTATGAGACATATTGAAGACGTAACAACACTCAAAGGCAATGATGCTTTTCTTAAAGCCGCCATTCAACTAGTTGAACAAACCAGTCGTTATCTTAGCATTCGATCAGCGTTGCTTGACCCTGATTTATTCGACAACAAAGAGTTTAATGAAGCCCTCTCGGCTTTTGCCCGATCATCACGTTATACTGAAGTACGCATTCTTGTGGATTATCCAGGCCGCATACAAAAGCGCGGACACAGAACGCTGCAACTCATGCGCAAACTTAGCCAGAAGATTATCATCAAAGACTATTACGATGAGCCTGATGAACACAGGGACAGTTATATATTAAGTGATAGCCGCGGAATTCTGATTAAAAGTCCCGACCGGGAAGCTGAGGGGTTTTTCTCACTAACAGATAGCGTCTATACAAAAAAGATGAAAGAAACATTCGACCACGAATGGCAGATGTCACCGGTAGCTAGACAGCTTCGGAATATGATCATATAAAACCCGTCAATCAGACTGCTTCAAATAAACGATATCTTTTCTATTTGCATAAATATGATGCCACTCATGGCTGCTTATAGTAGAGTTAGACGAATCAACTATACTTGGATTGGTATGGTATGAATTGCAGAACCTCTGGATAGCCCCAAAGCTGTAAAGGAGCACTGGATGGCAAAGTCAAAAGAACCGCCCAAAGAACACAAAGTCATTGATTTTTTTAGTGGTAAACCACTTAAAGATCTGGCGCAGGAGCGCATCATTCGATTATCACCCGAGAATGATGGGCTGTGCATGCTCTACTCTAATGATAATAACCCCGAACGTTATTTTGCCATGAAAATTCTCTGCTGGGGATTACGCTGGAACGGTGATGTTGTTGGCATGGTGCCATGGCTGGATACTCTCGTTGCCTGCCCCGATATTAAAGACCCGCTGAATGGCTGCTGGGAAGGTTATTACGACCCTGACATTGATAGTATTTATTATGATGCCCCAATGCACAAAGTTGTCGAACTTGAAACCTCTCTGGACTACTTTGAAACCCATCATGAAGAAAATACCAATACGATTATTCAGGAAATTCCTGATAATATCGGCACCCATGCCATGCTTATCGATAAAGATGATAAAACACTAACACTTACTGAGGTGCCCAGTTGGCGTCTTGATAGTGATGGTAATATATCTGGTATGCTGGTCAATGAAGATAAGGTAACCAGTACACCTATTCTTGTCGGTGATGAGTCGCTATATCCCGCTGAAGAAAATCCACAATTCAAATATTTCTTTCAGCACCATATAGCCAATCAGATAAAAAATGAAGACCCGGACGCTCTGGCTGCCATCACACTACTTATCGACAAATAAAACTCCCCGGGCCTGCTAACAGGCTCTACAATGCCATTAACTTAAGCATCGCTTGTGATTAATGTTTTGTTGTCATCCTCGCGTAGGCGGGGATCCTGTTGGTTTTCAGAAGATTCCCGCCTGCGCGGGAATGACTGGTAAAGGCTTAAGTTAATGGCATTGAACAGGCTCTAGTCAGTATCAGCACCGGCTTTACGAATTCGATAATGAAACTCATCGTTTTCAACGGTTTGCTCAATCAGCTCATGATCAAGAAAAACACAGAATTTAGGGATATCTCGCTCAGTAGACGGATCTGTTGCAACAACCTCCAGAACATCACCTACCATCATCTCGCGAAATTTTTTATGCAGCATCATGACAGGCTCAGGACAAAACAAACCACGAGCATCAAGGAAGTAAATCTCAGACATTTGACTCAACCATCAATCTTTTTGCTTCATCTACAGCAAGCACATTACAACTTTCAGTAGCATCATCATAACATAAGCAAGCTTCACCCGACCGAAGCTGTTGTAATACGCGCTCTACTTTTTGCTCAACAGAAACTTCAATTTCACCATAATCTGTACCGTCACGGGTAACTAATTCCTCGAGAAGAGCACTCAAGGTATCTGGAGCAATTTCACTAAATGGAATAATCTGCATATTTTTCAGATGTCACTGGAGTCAGTGTTATCATTCTGATCTGCTGAGCCATTAATGCGCCGGTCATTCATGGTATTCCAAATCTCAACAAGGGTTGTTGCCATATAGACAATAGAAGCTGACATCGCCAAATAACCACCAATCAGCAATTTGGCCGTTGTCATATGAAGAATAGCCACACTCAAGGCCATTAATCCCAACAAAAACTCGAGCAATTCATAACGCAGCTTTTGTCTCTGAACTTTAATATTCAACAGAACAATGACCAGTGGCAAGGCAAAAAACAGTACCGGAATATAACCTTGAACACCCATGTCCTTGTGCATCACTACATATCTTTCATAGACCACTGATTCTTTTTTAATTCTGTCGTCAGATGGACTTGTACATCTGGACATAGGAAGAAACAAACAAATAATCAACCCCAGTGCGGCTACTGCTTTCAACCCTTTTAATATGTTTGTCATTTTCGCCAGTATTCCTTTATTTATTTAATAAGCTTAAGGTTCACTAAACTTGTAGATTCATTCTGCCATTATAAACAACCAAACGAGAAGTTTAATTCTTTCTAGCCCTCATAACGCTTGATGATTATACTCTAATTAATATCGTAACTACCAAAACAGGCCTGCAAATGCGACATTCTCTTGTTTTCACCTTTATATCAAATGATAAACCGGGCATTGTTGATCTATTATCAAAAACAGTTGCTGACAATGGCGGTAACTGGCTTGAAAGCCAAATGACCAAACTTGCCGGGAAATTTGCAGGTATAGTTCAAATAAGTATTGCTGCAAACAAAGTAGAAAACCTTAAAGAAAGCCTGTTAAAACTCTCATCAGACGATTTTTCAATACTTATCGATGATATGACACAAGATACCAACGCCGAAGAGTATGAGCACATTAAACTCTCTATTATTGGGCTCGATCGCCCGGGTATAGTTCGCGAAGTTGCCCAGGCTCTTGCTGAAAAACGCATCAATGTAGCCCAGATGCACAGTATCATTGAAAGCGCCCCTATGACTGGAGAACCACTCTTCAAAGCCGAAGTAAATATTCAAAAACCGATAAACCTGGATATTGAGTCACTGAATGACACACTGGACATTATTGGTAGCAACCTTGACCTTGATTGGAATCTTGAATCTATCTAGGGAATCTCTGAATAATGGCCTGTTTTCTCCATGACTGCGTCAGCTCCGTGCTCAAATCTTCATTTACCTCAAAGATGACTTGAATTAATCGCGGCCGGGTGCCTGCTCCTACAAGTTTGAACTATTTCCTGATGGCAGAGCAATCGTATTCTTCATACTAAACCAGACAATCAGCAAACCAAGCAGTACAGAAGTGCCGGCAACAGCAAACAGTACATTTGCACCCAAGTGCCAAAATGCCCCGCTTAATAATGCGCCCAGTGATCCGCCAACCCCAAAGCTGACAGCACTATAAAATGCCTGTCCCTGCCCTACACTGCCACGCTTGAAGTAACGTTGAACCATTTCTATCGCAACCGCATGAAAGCTCCCAAAACTTGCCGCATGTAACACCTGGGCAAAAATCAGTACAGAGAAAATCTCTGCAAACCCTGCAATTAAAAACCAGCGAACAGCTGTTATTACCAATGTAGCGATCAAAAGTGATTGCAATGAAAAGCGGGCAAATAACTTATGCATTACTGTAAA
>CBDUPD010000221.1:0-5084 GCA_965368985.1 uncultured Spongiibacteraceae bacterium
CGGGAACCATAATCCCCACATGAGATAGTTGGCAAAAACAGTGAAATGATCGAGAGCTCCATCCTGTTCTGAAGGCTCAGACAGAAAAAGAGGAGCAAACAGTAGAGCCATAAAGAAAACAAACATGATTGCATGTACCCATACCAGTTGGTCTCGGTAACGTACAAACAGAGCTTCTGTTTTTCCAACCCAACCAGGGCGTTGTGATGTAATATCTACAACCGGAATAACCTGAATGGGCGGCTTTTGAATGCTGTTCAAAATATTTTCTCGGGTTTTAAAAAACATTTAAACTTAACGTCTTAAGCTAAATGAATAGAGAATGTTAATGATAATGATTTTCATTAACTAAATGAAGCCTTATTTTATCTAATGACATTACAGAGTGGTTAATCTGTGGTTGATTTAATAGGTGTCCATCTCTCAAAATGATTACAATACGTTTTTACCACCGTGAATAAATCGAGAAACCTATTATGAAGTCAATGTTTCAAGAGCTTCTTGAAAAAACTGAAGCACAGGAACAGCCGCAGCGGTTGTTATTTCTTTTTGTAGATACTTTTGAAAGAAGACGCAAAAAGAAAAAGAACAATCATAAAGGTACGATATCTCCGGTGATGGCAGTCGATAAATTACCTGCAGAAATCACAGACTTTAAAACACTTGTCAAAGAGGCAGATGATGTCAACAAAGAGTGGGATATGGTGCTTATTGCCTGTTTGGGTCTGGATAACGGTGATGTGCCCACGACTGAAGATGCCGAACCCTATCTTGATAGAATGACGCATGCCGTTATGGCCGGGCATGATTTAAGCATATACGTTATTTTTGATCGTGAAGGTAACCCGATAGAAACCAGATCACATTAATCAGGCGTTTGCAGAATAATAAGGTCTAGTCATGCATCTTGGTTTTACATCGATGAATAGCCTTCAAGATCCTGAGCCTGCAGTGCTTGCAAAAACGCTGGAAGAAGCAGGGTTTGAGTCTTTGTGGTATGGCGAGCACAGTCATATACCCAGATGCAGAAGCACAGCATACCCATTGGGTGGCGAATTGCCAAAAGCCTACAAGGAAATGCTCGATCCTTATTTATCATTAATGGTCGCAGCATCTGTAACAACAACCTTAAAGCTTGGAACAGGGATTGCGCTGTTATTAGAGCGTGAGTTGTTTTCTCAAGCCAAGACTATCTCTACTCTTGATTGTTTATCAGGTGGCAGGCTTATTATTGGTACAGGTGTTGGCTGGAATCAGGAAGAGTTTGAGAATGCCTCACAGCTACCATTTAATCGGCGTTATCTTGCTTTAAAAGAGACTGTAGCGGCTCAAAGAGCCTTGTTTAATGATATTGCACCTGAATATCACGGTGAATTTATCGATTTTGACCCTGTGTGGTTTGAGCCCAAACCCGTACAAACAGGCGGCCCAAAAATACTTCTGGGTGTTATGGGGCCATTGGGTGTGAGTCATGCCGCACAATGGGCAGATGGTTGGATGCCTGTTGATATCGCTCTGCCTGATATGGAGCGTAATATTAAGAAATTCAGGCAGCGCGTAGCAGACTTTGGGCGCGACCCTGATGATGTTGAAATAACTATGGTGGTGATGGATGAGTTAAGTGCTGATTTATTGAAGCGCTATCGAGACCTGGGAATTACTCGAGCAAATATTGGCCTGGGCATGAATAATTGGGATAAGCCGGAAATGATTATGCCAATGATTGACAAGTATTCAGCTGTTATTTCTTCACTGGCTAGCTGATTCTCTCTTTTCCCTTCTAAAGCGGTGATTTTCGACTAAACTTACTATAGAACCCTCAAATTTGGTGGGTAACACTATGTTAGCAACAGTATATAGTGACCAGGAATTTTGGCTTAATCCGAAAATTGATAAGTCACACCTCAGTGACTTAAAACCATCCCTTGAATGCAGAGCATGTCAGTGCCAACCTATGCACAATTTTCAATTGGTTAATTGTGATTTGCATGGCATCAACCTTGTAAACAGGGGGCAAAAACAGGGTTTCGACCTCAGTAATGCCGAGCTGTACCACGCCAACTTAAAAGCTGCGCATATGTTTGCTATTAACCTGCAGGGAGCCTCTTTAATGAAGGCTGATCTTCGTGGCGCAAACTTGCACTGTGCAGACCTGCGTGATGCAAACCTTTTAGGGGTCAAATTGGGTAATACCCGACTTGATAATGTGAAGTGGGGGGATTGTGTATTACAAGAGAGACTAGGGAATAAGGCCGCTAAATCGTGCGATTTCGCCACTGCACTTGATTATTATGAGCAGGCAGAAGAGATTTATCGTAACCTGCATTTGAACCTTGAAAAAGAGGGTTTGATCGAACAGGCGAGTGTTTTTTTCTATAAAGAGATGGTTATGCGTCGTAAACGTTTACCCAGAAATTCACTTAAGCGTCTACTTTCAAAAGCAGCTGATGTCTTTTGTGGTTATGGCGAGAACCCCTTGCGGTTGATCAGCTGTTCAATGGTATTTATCTTTATATGCTCACTGTTTTATTTCACTCTTGGTATTGTTCATAGCGGTGAAATTATTGGCCTGTCACTACAAAATGGGCTCTTTCAGAACACCATGGATTTTTTATCCTGTATTTATTTTAGTGTGGTTACCTTTACTACGCTTGGTTATGGTGATTTGACACCTGTCGGGTTTGTGAGACCTGTTGCCGCCCTTGAAGCATTTACGGGTAGCTTTTCAATGGCATTGTTTGTGGTTTTGTTTTATAAAAAGATGAGTCGATGATTTGATATACAATGAACCACAAGAATGTAAAATAAATGATGATCTGTATTTATCGGGTGCTTATTTTAAATCAAAGCTTTACAGCTGACTTACAATAGCTAATATTAATACATGTAATAACTAGCTTATTGATAACAATAATAATTCTATGCTTCAACAATCTTTCAAGATCTTTTGTGATGTCATCGACTTTTTTGTTGGTGATGTATACAAAGCTGATACAGAACCTCGTTATAAAGCCAGACTTTTAGTGGGTTGTATTTTTACCTTTATCGTTGGGCTAGTTATACTGGGTATATTCTACGTTTCTCTGGATATGCTGACAGCTGAAGCTGTTCTCTATTATTATATTTTTGCCTTTCCTATCATTATTTTATTATCGTGGCTGCTTTTCATGCTTAAGAGTAGCAAAAACTATAATTTTTCGGCGCATTTAATTATTCTAACCGCTTTTTTAGCGTTGTTTTTTGGTGTGCTTGTTACTGGAGGCCCTGCCGGTACAGAAGTGATGCCTCTTATGGTGATACCTGCATTTCTGGCCTTTATGATGCTCGGTCAGCGACACGGTCTAATCTGGGCTCTGATTATCGGTGGGCTTAACTATCTATTGGTCGCACTCGATTACCTTGGTGTGCCGTTTATGAGTGTTGCACCTCCTGAGGCAACACAGCAGCTCAGGGTTTTTAACTGGACTTATCTTTTTGTAACAATAGTTTTTCTGGGTATGATCTATGAGTCAATGAGTCGTCGATTGGCAGCTGAAAGAAATACCGAGAGGGAGCGCTTTCGTTATATGGCCATGCATGACCCATTGACGGGGCTTCCTAACAGAAAGTATTTTGATGAGGCATTGGAAACAGTTATAGCATTGGCTGATCGCTCAAAAAATACTATTGCGGTAGGGTTGCTTGATATTGATAAGTTTAAATCAATCAATGATTCAATGGGATATGAGTCAGGAGACATTGTTTTACAAGTAGTTGCTGAACGTCTTGGGGAGGCGCTTCGTAAGAGTGACAAGGTTGCACATCTGGGAGGTGATGAGTTTGCCCTTATTTTAAATAATGTAAAAACAGCCGAAGATATCACCAGTGTGGCAAACAAAATTCTCACCGCTATTGCTGAACCTATTCAGCTGGATTTGGAAGGCAATAATCATGTATCAATCACTTGTAGTATCGGCCTGTCTTTGTATCCAACAGATACTGATGATGAGAATGAACTGCGTTCGTATTCTGACAAGGCTGTTGAGTGCGCGAAAAAAACACAATCAGGGTGGTGCATGTATGGCCATTTACCAGAAGTTATTGCAGAAAGAGAAGCTATTTTAAAAGATGCTGCTGATGACTTTCTAACATAACAATATCGATATCAGACCTTTCATTTAATTTTCTAATTGCCCTAGATTTGCATGCAATACAGCTCCATTAACAACAGGATTTTCGTGTGCCCATAAGATTAATTGGGCAATTTCATCTGGCTGTATCAAACGATTGAAGCCATTATTCTTACAGAGCTGATTTCGTATTGTTTCATCGGGTATGTGTTTGTTAAGCATTTCAGTTTCTGTAAAACCCGGACAAACGCAAGCTGTATGAATACCTTTGTTCGCAAGATCCTGGCAGGTAGCTTTCATCATACCGATAGTGGCATGTTTGCTTGTTACGTAGGTGTATGAATTTTTAACCGCTTTTTCAGACAGTGTTGAGCCAATGTAAATCACACTTGATGGCTGTGGTAATTGATGTAATAAGCCTGAATTAATCATGCTTGGGGCAAGAACATTAACAGCCAGGCTCATCTTCAGGCTGTCGATATCACATTTGTCAGCAGTGTCGCTACTGGATTTACAAGCGTTATGTACCAGGCAAACTGCAGTTGATTTAGCTATATAAGGCTCAAGGCTATCTACAAGTTCTGCAATGGTTGATTCATAAGCGAGGTTGCATTTTATGTCGATAATATTTTCGTCATCAGTAGCACGCCGTGAAACATTAATAACCTGATATTGATGTTCAAGAAACAGTTTGGCTGTTGCAAGCCCAATTCCAGAGCTGGCGCCTGTTATGATGGCAAGTTTCATCGGGATACCTTGTGTGTTTTTTTATATTTTTTGCATTTCATTTTAGCAACTTAACAAATCCCTTATTAAGATGCTATTAAACTGCTTAATTTTGTTTTATGGGTGATAGGTTATGTTTAACTTTTCTGTCATCTCGTTAATACAATCTATTTATTGATTATAGATTCCGGTAGTCTACATCTTCATTTTTCATTGCTGACTATTTGGATTATTTCATCAATTTCAGCC
>CBDUPD010000222.1:0-5065 GCA_965368985.1 uncultured Spongiibacteraceae bacterium
CACTTAATAGTAAGGCCGCCTCACCGACAAAATCACCTGCATGCAGGTTAGCCAACCACTGCTGCTCGCTATCTTTGGTAATATACACTCTGGCTATACCACGGGCTAACAAAAACATTGAGTCTCCCGATGTACCCTCTTTTATTAACACGGTGTTTCTTGGCAGTGTATGGTGTTTCAGTTTTGATGCAATCAGATCAAATTCCGTTGCGCTTAAACCACTAAACACAGGCACTTTTCTCAATAACTCTTCGATGCCGATTTCAAGTGTTGCCGATAAATCTATATTATTCAATTCCCTGATACGATCTGATTGCTCTTTTAGAATTTGCGCAGCTACACCTTCGGGTATCAGACCAAACTCGGCGTTACGCTCTACCGATTCATGTTTGGCAATAAGTAACATTTTTTCACCTAACTGGTTTTGTACCGTCTCGACAAACTCGGGAAATTCTGCTTCAACTTCAAGTATCTGATTCTCTACATACTCAAGCAACTTTTCATAAAACTCTCTCACCTGGGCTATCACTTTGGCATCTGTTCTTTCAATAGCCGGCAACTGCTCAAGACCTTTTAATACACTCTTATAAGCACGACTTCTGCCCCAGGCCACATTGTAGTCACCGACTACGTGATTCTTTTGCATGATATCAACAATATTGTTAGCTACAGGGAAATGTATCAGGAATTTGATAATCAATTTGTTCAGTTGCTGCGTTGCTGACTGCTTGGTTTCAAAACCGGGCATTCTGGAATGATGTTTCACATCATCCAGATATACACTGATGGTATGATCAAGTTCGTTAAACGATGACTCACTAATAAGCCCTTTACTGAACAACTCATAGTAGCGGGCTTTTTCACGCGCCAAACACTTTGTTAATAATATGTTCAGTGTTTCCTGCTCACTGATGTGGCTATCCAGCGCATTGATCTCTGTTTCATTCTGCTTTAATTCAGCCTGACAATCATCCACCAGCTTTTGGGCAATGCTCTCGGGGAACATATTTCTTTCTCGAAGCATGTTCACTATTTTTACACCATTGCTACTTGCTGCCAGTGCCCCATCCAAACGCATCATCTGCTCAAACAAACTTGGCTTATCAACACCTAAACGTTTCACTACCATCTCAATCGACAAACCCTGCACAAACAGGGTAAACAGTACACAGCCCATAACGATAGCAATCAGGGCATCTCTTTCTGCAAAATCCGGCATTGAAAGTACAATCGCCAATGCGATGGCTCCACGCAAGCCCCCCCAGTACATCACGGTTTTAAATGGCATGCTTACCGACTCGGAATTAGGCAGCTTTCCAAGGAGGGGAATAAGGCCAAAGATAACAACAGCTCTTGATACCAGCATGGCTACAATCGCAAAACCAATAAGATCGACCGAGCTCCATAACATGCCGAGGTCAACCTGAAAACCCACCAATAAAAAGATCATCGCATTAGCAAGGTAGGCGAGATACTCCCAGAAATGATGCATAAAGTTGGCGGTTGATGGCGATACTTTTGAGCGCCCCCAACTGCCTATGGTTAGACCTGCCGCCACAACGGCCATAATACCGCTCACATGGAAAACATGCTCTGCGATGATAAAAGAGATATATGCCAGAATGGTGGTAAAGGTAATTTCAATCGATGTATCAGACTCAATTTTTCCCAATAACATGCCGATGATAACCGCAGCCACCCAGCCCACCAGAAATCCACCAACAAATACCACACAAAAATCAATTATGCCGCTGCCCATCACCTGAGGTGTAAAATCTCCTTGCAAAAATATCGACAATAGCAAGGTGGCCAACACCAGTGAGGTGGCATCGTTGAACAGGCTTTCACCTTCAACCAGAACAGTTAGTCTCTCAGGCACACCCAGTTGTTTAAACAGGGCAATAACAGCAACCGGATCGGTAGCGCTCAAGATAGCCCCCAATAGCAGGCAGAGCAAAAATTCAAAATCACTTAAGGCCCAGATAATCGAACCGATAATAAAGGTCGATAGCAGTAAACCCGGGATAGCCAATGTAAGAATCGGCCAGATATTGCGATATAGCTGGCGCGCATCCAGATTAAGGGCAGATTCAAAAACCAGTGTAGGCAGAAAGATAAATAACACCATATCGGGTGTTAATTGAAAGTGCAGATGGTCACCAGCACCGGGGATCAGGTTAACCAACATGGTTAAACCGATACCCATCATTACCAGGGCTACTGTCAGTGGCAGTTTATGCAGGCGCTTGCTCAACACATTGGTCAAGGCAGCGACAGCCATTAAGATAATAACGCTGGATACGGTATCGGCAAGATGAGCTACTTGAGGTACTTCATGCTCCATAGTTTTGTCCTTCTGCCAGGCACTTATACTTATTCTTGAATATTAGCTCACTAAACCCAGTGTAACTTGATAAATATTAAGTAATTACAAGCTCATATCAATAAATGACAAGAAATTTTTCGTTGGCCTGTTAAACTATTGGGCAAGTTAGCAAATACACCACTAAATAACGCCATATGTCTGACAATACTACATCGCACAAAGCCTGCTTATTTATTATCTCTGCACCATCGGGTGCCGGTAAAACCAGCCTGGTACGCGCACTGATTGAAGAGATGGATGATATAAAGGTTTCTGTTTCTCATACCACACGCCCTATGCGGCCTGATGAGGTTGATGGTATTAATTATCACTTTGTGCCCAAGGAAGAGTTTTCCGAATTGCTCGATCAAGATCGCTTTCTTGAGCATGCACAGGTTTTTGATAATTATTACGGCACATCAAAAGACTGGGTTGAAGAGACTCTCGCTGCAGGCACTGATGTTATTCTTGAAATTGACTGGCAAGGCGCCCAGCAAATACGCAAATTGATCGATTGCTGCTCGATATTTATCTTGCCGCCTTCGATGTTTGCACTGAGAGACAGGTTGACCGTGCGCGGGCAAGATGATGATGACGTGATAAACAAACGTATGAATGAGGCCCAGTCCGAGATATCACATTACGCCGAAAGCGATTATCTTGTTATTAATGATGACTTTAATATTGCCCTTGCAGACCTGAAAGCCATTGTTCACAGCCAGCGCTGTAAAACCAGTATTCAACAAAAAAACCATGCAAAACTGCTAAAAGAGCTATTAATAGCTAACTAGTTAACTTTTTAAATATAATTGGGTATAATTTGCGGCTTGCAAAAATTTAATGAAGGTTTAGGGTTTATCCATGGCACGTATTACTGTAGAAGATTGTTTAGATAAAGTAGATAACCGTTTTCAACTGATTATGGTTGCAACCAAACGCGCACGTCAAATCGCGACGGGAGGCCATGAGCCATTGGTACCTCGTGAAGGGGACAAACCAACCGTTATCGCTTTACGTGAGTTGGAAAAAAACCTTATTTCTGTTGAAAGTGTTGATAGAGCCGATGAAGTAGTTGATGACTTCGGAACCGAAGACTTCATCTAATTACACTGGCTACTAGTGGGCACTGCAAACGACAACTAATTACCGGTGAGAATCTGTAGTGCTCTCGATCTTTTCCCTAGCTGAAAAAGTCTCCGATTACCTCGATCCTGATCAGATCATTCAAATAAAACGCGCCTATTACTTTGCCGAACAAGCCCATGATGGCCAGATTCGTCGCAGTGGCGAGCCCTATGTTACTCATCCCCTGGCTGTAGCTGATGTTCTGGCTGATATGCATATGGACCATCAAAGCCTGATGGCTGCCTTATTACATGACGTTATTGAAGATACTGGCGTCAGCAAAAACGCCCTGAACAAACAATTTGGCGATACCGTTGCTGAACTGGTTGATGGTGTCAGTAAACTTACCCAGATTGAGTTTAATTCCAAAGCTGAAGCCCAGGCAGAAAACTTTCAAAAAATGGCTATGGCCATGGCCAATGACATTCGTGTTATTTTGGTTAAACTGGCTGACCGTTTACATAATATGCGTACTCTGGGAGTTCTCAGACCCGATAAGCGCCGCCGTATCGCACGCGAAACCCTCGATATTTTTGCCCCTATTGCCAACCGCCTGGGAATGAACACCATGCGTATGGAGTTTGAAGACCTCTGTTTTCAAGCTATGTATCCGATGCGAGCCAAGCGTATCAGGGCGGCCATTAAAAGCATTCGTGGCAAACGACATGCATTGATCGAAGAAACACGCCATATCATGGAAGAGCACCTTGAAGCAGAAGGCCTGAATGCGCGTGTTTTTGGCCGGGAAAAACATCTTTTCAGTATTTATCAAAAGATGCGTGATTCTCAAAAACCCTTTGCCGACATTATGGATGTATTTGGCTTTCGTATTATTGTTGATAATGTCGATACCTGTTATCGCGTAATGGGTGCCATGCATGCCCTTTATAAACCGGTACCCGGACAATTCAAGGATTACATCGCCATACCCAAATCTAACGGTTATCAATCACTGCATACCATATTAATTGGAATGCACGGCGTACCGATAGAAGTTCAAATTCGCACTGAAGATATGGAAGAGATGGCTAATAGCGGCATCTCGGCTCACTGGCTGTATAAACAGAGCAGCGATTACTCGTCTGCTATTTCTGATAGCCACAAACGTGCACGCCAATGGGTGCAAAGTTTGCTTGAGATACAGGAACGCACCGGTAACTCACTGGAGTTTATCGAGAACGTTAAAATCGATCTGTTCCCTGATGAAGTTTATGTATTTACCCCGAAAGGCACAATTCTTGAACTTCCCCATGGCGCAACCCCTATCGACTTTGCCTATGCAGTACATACCGACCTGGGTAATAAATGTGTCGGCTGTTATGTTAACCGCCGCCTGTCTTCACTTAGTCAGCCACTAAAAAGTGGGGAAACCGTTGAAATTATTACCAGTGCCAATGGTCAACCCAATCCGGTATGGCTTGATTTTGTGGTCACAGGAAAAGCACGCAGCAATATTCGCCATGTTTTAAAAGGCCGACAGCACGAAGATTCTATTGAGCTGGGCAAGCGCCTGTTGAACAAGGCTCTGTCAAGTATTGATACCTCTCTTGACGATATCCCGCAAGAGAATATTGA
>CBDUPD010000223.1:0-5048 GCA_965368985.1 uncultured Spongiibacteraceae bacterium
TCCAATGTGATATTTTTGATAACTAACCAGGGACCCACACCCATTTTATCCATCCACTCATTGATAGCCTGTTCAATATCTTCAACCAGATAGGCAATCTGCTTAACAGGGCCAAACGTGTTAACAGTCATAGATTCACCATTAATTATTCATTCAGGATTGATTCTGGATTGCAGCCATAATTTCGGCAACCTCTTTAAACGCATTAATGGTGTAATCAATTTCATCATCGCTGTGCGCAGTAGAAACAAAGAATTTTTCAAAACCTTTCATGATGCCTCTATCAAGCAGACGATCGATAAACTCAAACGATTTCATCATATCAGCTGATAATGATGTGCGATGATCAACCACAGTTTCTGATGTAAAAAATGGTTGAAATGCCGTTGCTTCACCCAATACCTGCACGGGAACTCCGGCAGCATTCATACTCTCTTGTAGTGCATTTTTCAGCTTTAAACCTTTACGCTCTACTTCTTCATAAACACCCGGCTTTTTCAGCTCTTCAATAATTGCCAAAGCAACTGCAGCTGACACAGGGTTACTACTATAGGTACCTGTTAATCGCACATGGTTGCCAGTAAACATTGCTTCTATACCCGCCAGATCCATAATATCTGCTCGGCCACAGACAACCCCCAAGGGATGTCCACCCGAGATGGTTTTACCTATAGCACAAAGATCAGGGGTAACACCGTAATACTCTTGTGCGCCACCAAATGCCATTCTAAAACCGGTCACTACTTCATCAAAAATCAATGGTATATCCAGCTCGGTTGCAATATCTCGCAAACCTTCCAAAAAGCCCGGCACTGGAGGTATGGTTCTATTCAAAGGCTCTACAATAATACCACCCAACTCTTCTGCATTTTTACGAATAATATCAATGGTTTGATCAAGGTCGTTAAAGGGTGCGATCAATACATCCTCTTCAACATTATGAGGAATACCTGCAGAGTTAGGAAAAGCCTTGGGGAAATCTATGGGCATAAATGTCCACTGATTACTCATCAGTGCATAGTCATTCATACCATGAAAGCCACCTTCAAACTTGAGAATTTTCTCTTTACCACGAAAAGCTCTGGCCAGACGCATGGCATAGAAAGTCGCTTCTGAACCCGAGTTATGCAAGGTCACTTTTTCAGCACAAGGTACCGCTTTAACAAGCTCATCACAAAGCAATACAGCAGGCTCGGTACACATTAAGAATGTGCTTCCTTTGGCCACCTGTTCTTGTGCAGCTTTTACGACAGCAGGATGCGCATGTCCTAAAAACATGGGGCCTGAACCTAACTGGTAATCCAGATAGGTATTGCCGCTCATATCAAAGATTTTAGAACCCTTGCCTCCCTCGATAATCATTTGATATTCCGGTGTAATGGTTGGACTACGTATGCCGCAAGCCATAGTTATTTCTGAACTTTTAATTAATTCTTTTTCACGTGCTATTTGTGGCTTCTTTTCAAAACTGAATGATGGCATTGCTATAACCTCTGAACTAAAAATTATTTATTTAACATTGACGTTGAAACGTTTTATGTAGTTATCGAATCGTTGCAATATCTCTTCACGGCTAACATCAAGATCACCCATGCTATGGCTATGCTTACCGTGTTTATTTTGTGGATTATCATCATTCCACTGCTGTAAGGCAGCTTCACATTCAGGTGTCCACTCTATGCCAAACTGGGTATAGGCTTTTTTAACTTCATTCACCGAATCAGTCACAAAATCGTCAAAATGCAAATCGTAGAATTGTGCCTGCGGAAACCGGTCCCTTACTTCTATTGCCTTATCAGCAGCATTGGCCCAGATTTCCATCTGTTCTTGCAGAATATCATTTCTATCAATGGTTTCAGGCTCAACGCTAATACCTCTAAAACCTTCTATCAAACTAACATATGAAGACATAACAACTGATGGATCACGATGTGTCCATATCACCTGAGCATCAGGATAAACTGCCAAAAATGACTCCAGATGTTTCATATGTACCGGGTACTTTAAGAGCCAGGGTTTTTCTGGTTCATTAGAACCAATCAGTTGTAACAATTTTTTATGCTGAGTATAGGTAGGCACGAGGTCTGCACCTTCATACCAATCATTATAATGTGGAGCTCGACGACCACACTGCCAGTAGTCATCAGTAAATGTTTGCGCCATTAAATGCCCACACTCTTCTGGCCAGTCAGCTGCCATAAAGTGAATAGCTTTTAATGCAGGTGAAATGGTAAACATCATCTCAAGGTTTGATCTGGACGTTTGATAATCTTTATTGGCTTCCCAATCACATCTTGGTGGGCGTGGCTGAGGGTGCTCACCCAGCCAATATTCCAGATGTTGACGATTAGGATCCTGAGCCATTAAATAATGTAAAGCTGTACTACCTGTGCGAACCAACCCCGTGATAACTACCGGTTTTTCTATATTGATATTTGCTATATCAGGGTGATCTTTAAATGCCTGCTCAGCAAGTAAACGCTGTTTAAGCATATGAATGAGCTTAAGCGGTGTTGCATATTTACCGATGTCATGTAGATCGCAATCTTCATCAAGAGCTTCCAATATCACTTTTAGCCCAGTCAAATAGCTGTCATCGCCAAAGTCAGATAGCCCGGTCTCTTCACAAGCTATATCATGTAATGGCTGTATCCAATCGATGTATTTTTTATTTTCTTGTAATCGCTGCACATTAACTCCCTAAACAACTGTAAAGGCTATTTACACCTAAACCCTGCCACAAAACACTATCTGACTAAACACCATCTTATCAACTACTATGTCACAGCTTAACTTTAATGTGTCACAACTATGACACACAACTATAGTTATGTGAAGTAGATGATGTTAACATTTAGTTATAAGAAATAGTTGACCATATATCCTGATGACGAAAACCAAAAAAGACACGGATAAAAACAGCCCTGCACATCGCTGGGGCAGTAACACCCGTAAAGACAGCGCCGAAAGCGGTAGAGATATCATTCTTGATGCCGCCGTGGCCTGTTATGAAAAAAAAGGCATCGCTGGTACTACCATTGACGATATAGCCTCATTAGCAAAGATATCTCGCCGTACTGTCTATCGCTACTTCCCTAACAAGCAGAGTATTATTCAGGAAATCGTTGACGAACAAGCTGCTGAGTTTTTCAAGGGTATGGATAATTCAGTGAAACAATTCTCAAATGGCTTTCTTGAGAGCCTTAAGAATTGCATGCTATACACCATTGAAAACGGTCCAAAAGCACCAGGCCATGAACTTTTATTGGGCAAGACTAACGCATCTATATCCTCTCAACACTATTTTAACTCAGAGAATATCTATCAATACTGGGATACCCTGTTACGCCCTTCTTTTGAACAAGCATTAAAAGCGAGAGAATTAGCTACAGATATTAGTTTTGATGACCTAATGTCATGGTCAGCCAGAATTATTTATTCTTATATACAATTCCCTGAACCACTGGAAAAAATAGAAAAACAGATAGATCATTTTCTCTTACGCAACTTGCAGAACCAGAGAACCTCTGAATAATGAGACTATTTTTTTCATGGCAAGAAAGCACCGCGAGGAAAACCGCAGTTTACTTGAGGTAAATGAGGCTTTGAGCACGAAGCTGACGCAATCATGGAGAAAATAGTCTCATTATTCAGAGATTCCCTTTCATATTCATATTTCTTTCTTCACCACGTCAAAAATGAGAAATACTCTGAGTTTAGAGATAAAAAGGGTGGTACTGGCCTAATTGCTCTACTACCCTCACTACTATCAATAACAAGATAATAAGAAGCCGCCATGAAACGTACGCCTATCAGTCAGTTTCCTCATAATGAAATTGAAGATCTTCTATCTAATGTCGTATTTTTTAAACAGTTAAACGACATTGACCCCAATCAGTACAATAAACTACTGTCGTTGACACATATTATTGATCTCGAACCCAGAGAAGTCATCATCCAGAAAGGCACTATCGATAAAAATTTCTACTCCGTTGTTTCAGGAAAATTAAATGTTTTCACTGATGAAGTTAATGACCAGCCTATTGGCTGGATAGCTGCAGGTCAGGTTATTGGCGCGCTCTCTCTTATAAATAACCAACCCCGCACTGCAACACTTGCATCATCTGTTATCCATGGAACCAGACTACTGGAAACTGATTTCACACTGTTTGGACGATTGACAGATTTTAAAGGTGTAACCCTGGCAACCAAGCTCTGTTTCTATAAAAATGTGGTTGAACACACCCGACAAAAACTGGAATCATACAAACTACAGAGTGGGGATATCCGGTTAACAGAAGAACTCAGCACCTTCAGCCATTTTGATGGTGAACCAAACAGCCTGGACGAACTGGAGTACTTATCTGAACTCATCCGGGGTTTAAGCTGGTTATTAGCCAGCTGGAATGAAACTGTTTAATCTCACATTTCTACCTTAACGCCCCTCTTGCTATCTTGTACCCCATATGCGCACCACTTAAAACCCGAACGCACTAAAGAAACGCACCATAAAAGTGCATAACAAAATTATGGTTTTTATTTATCCGTTTTAACTCCATTCCACTCCCACATAACAATAACTATTATCTTTACTATCAATAACTTAAAGCATAATCACTTATTTGGCACAGCGATTGCTATAGGATAAGCATCATTCCGTAACATAGATGAGAGTCAGGTAAGCTCATGAGCACAATTAGTAATTTAATCGTTATTGGTAACGGTCCTGTTGGACACAAATTTCTTGAATCGTTAGTGGCGAGCGGCAAGTCCGCAGACTACAACATCACTATCTTTGGTGAAGAACCCCGCGTTGCATATGACCGTGTTCATTTGACTGGCTGGTTTAAAAACCGTGATGCTGCTGATATCAATATGGTGCCAGAAGGCTACTATGAAGATAACAATTTTACACTGCATACCAATGACAAAGTTAACAAAATTGATCGCGTAAAAAGAACTGTCACATCAGATAACGGTGTAGAAGTTCCTTATGACAAAATCATTCTTGCCACTGGCTCTTTCCCCTTTGTGCCGCCTGTACCTGG
>CBDUPD010000224.1:0-4985 GCA_965368985.1 uncultured Spongiibacteraceae bacterium
GTCCTGGCGACACTGTTGTTGTTCAGGTTAAAGTAAAAGAGGGCGATCGTGAGCGTCTACAGGCCTTTGAAGGTGTTGTATTGGGCAAACGTAACCGTGGTATTAATTCTGCATTTACAGTGCGCAAAATGTCTCATGGTGTAGGTGTTGAACGTACTTTCCAAACATACAGCAAGCTTGTTGACAGCATTGAAGTGAAGCGTCGTGGTGATGTTCGTCAAGCCAAACTTTACTACTTGCGTGACCTTACTGGTAAGGCTGCACGTATCAAAGAGAAGTTGGCTAAAAAAGCTTAATTCGTACTTTTTAGAGTACTTAAAAAGAGCATCTCCGGATGCTCTTTTTTTTCGCCTGGAAAATAGTGGGCAGCTCTGTTCTTGTGTTCAGAGAGTGTGGGCAAATGTGAAAATAAAAAGGAAACAACTGCTTCAGGGTGGCTAGCTGACTGAAAAAGATTATAGTAATGATAAGTCTTTACTAATGATTAAGAGTATCGCTATTGTTTTTTTCAATTAAATATAAGCTTTTTTTAGCCATACTGCTGGCCAATTTTCTATTGGTAACAGCAATGTATGTTGTGAGCATTCGGAATTTTGAAAATGGATTTATAGAGTACCTGAACCAGTCAGAAGCTGAGAAACTGCAATCATTGTCTGCTGCCCTGTCTCAGGAGTATGCAGAAAACCAAAGCTTGAGCCATTTGAAAAGACAGCGTCGAATTTGGCATGAGATGATAAAAACTCATGTGATGTCGAAAAATAATAACTCTCAAGGTCATCAGCCTCCCGAGCCTTTTGAAGAGCCCTTTGATCGTAGGGGTGGTGACTCTGAGTTTGAGGACCATCATCCACCTAAAGATCAAACGAGATTTCGTCCGGATAGGCCTCCTTCAGGAAAAAATAGGGACACGCTGTCTTTCGACCCAAGGCTATTGCTGCTTGATGAAAAGCAGCAGATGATAATTGGTAATCGTGATATAAAAGCAGAAGCAGTGCTTCGCCCTATTGTATTAAATGATAAGACTATTGGTTATTTAGGTGTTGTGCGCCGAACGGAACTCAGTGGTGACCTGGAGAAACTGTTTATTCAAAAACAGCAAAAGAGTTTTGCAGTATTGCTGGTCGTTTTGTTTTTGTTGTCTGTAGTTGTAGCCTTTCCGTTAGCAAGTAGTTTGGTGAGACCGATTCGTAAGCTGGTTGCAGCTACCCACAATCTGATTTCCGGAGAGTTTTCAACCCGTACTGAAGTAAAGCAAAATGATGAGTTGGGATTACTGGCAAAAGATTTTAACGTGCTGGCAAAAACGCTTGAAGAAAATCAAAAGGCTCGTCAGCAATGGATTGCGGATATTTCTCATGAGTTACGTACACCATTGGCTGTGTTAAAAGGAGAAATAGAAGCTATTCAGGATGGCGTCAGACCCATGAATAAAGAGGCTATTGTATCATTGGCCCAAGAGGTTGATCAGCTTAATGCGCTGGTTAATGACTTGTATGAGATTACCTTGTCAGATCTCGGTGGCCTTAGTTATAAGAAATCACCTGTTATTCTTATTGATGTGATTAATGCTGTATTGCATGCATTTAAAAATGAACTTGAAGATAAAAACATAAAAATTACAACTAACCTGAATTATGCAGGGGAAGTAATTGCAGATAAAAATCGCCTGATACAGTTATTAAATAATTTGATGCAAAATACCCTGCGATATACAGATTCTGGTGGTGAGTTGCATGTATTTCTTATGGTTGAAAAAGATAGACTGCAGATCAGATGGTCTGACTCATCTCCAGGAGTTAGCGAAGAAGATTTACCTCGTTTGTTTGATCGCCTTTATCGAGCGGGTGATAAATCTCGTAACAGGGAGATTGCTGGGGCTGGTTTGGGGATGGCAATATGCAAAAATATTGTCTATGCACACGATGGTGAGATAAGTGCGAAACACTCCTGTATGGGTGGTATAGAGATCAATATTACACTGCCGATATAGTTATCAGGAAAGAATTATGCATGTTTTAGTTGTTGAAGATGAGCCGAAGCTGGCAAAGTTATTCCAAGACTATCTGGAACAAAGTCACTATCAGGTATCCATGATTGATCATGGAGATGATGTTATACCGTGGTTGAGAGTCAATCATGTTGAGCTGGTTTTGCTGGATATCATGCTTCCGGGAAAAGATGGTATGCAAATATGTAAAGAGATTAGACAATTTTCTGAAGTCCCGGTGATTATGCTAACGGCAAGGGTCGAAGAAATTGACCGCCTGTTAGGACTTGAGTTGGGAGCGGATGATTATATATGCAAGCCCTTTAGTCCAAGAGAAGTGTTGGCTCGAATAAAGGCTGTACTAAGGAGGGCGTCGGCACAGGATGTATCTTCCGAATCAGAAAGCCTTCTGGTTCTTGATAAAGAAAAAATGACTGCGGTAATTTTAGGTATATCGCTGGACTTAACAGCAGTTGAATTTCAACTTCTGGTTTGTCTGGTTGAACACCCAGGTCGAATTTTCTCTCGTGTTCAGTTGATGGAGTCTATATATCAGGATAATCGGGTAGTCAGTGATCGTACTATTGATAGTCATATTAAAAAACTTCGGAAAAAAATCACTGCTGCCTTTCCGCAGAAAGAGTTAATACATTCTGTATATGGTGTTGGGTATAAATACGAAGTTTAATTTGAGATTTATTAGAATTTTCTTATTTCTTGCATATTGTTTGCGTATTTTATTTATAGAATGACTACAAACCAATAATTCAGAAGGTGATAAAAATGAAAAAATTTATAGTAACTATGATATGTGTTTTGGCTACCACTTTTTCTTTGTCTTGTTTTGCTGAGGGTGATGAGTGTGAAGGCAAAAAAGGTAAGCGACCGGATTTTTCTGTGTTGAATATTGCTGAGGACAAGAAAGAGCGGTTTGAAGCGCTTGTAGCAAAGCACAGAGCTGAACACAAGAAATTACGTGAAGCTAATAGGGAAAAAACTGATGGGGTGCGCTCTCAAATGAAAGCGCTTCATGAAAAGCATAAAGCAGAAATGGAAGAGATTTTAACCGCTGAGCAATTTGAAAAATTTGAGGAGATGATGAAAGAGCTCAAAGAACATCATAAGCAGAAACGCAAGGAAAAACGCTCTGAACAAGAAGATTAATCAATCCGCAAGGGGCTCATAATGTGAGCCTCTTGTCTTTTCGTCACCCATTATTCAATGTGTTCGATTTCCATTCTTTATTGTTTAAATCTTTATTTGATTCATTTATTAAAATCAAAATGCTATTTTAGATAAAATTTCAAAAATGTTTGATGAATGAGCAATTACATAGAAAGATATCTTGATGCGGTGTGGATGGAAAAAGGCCTGGCAGAAAACAGCCTTGAATCCTATCGACGGGATTTGCAGTTATTCTCATTATGGTTGGAAAATAACAAAAGCCATTTACTTGATGCAGATAAGGCACAAATATCTACGTTTTTTGCATTGAGAGCAAAACAGGGCATTTCAGCCAGATCAGTTGCTCGACTTTTGTCTTGTTTGCGTGGTTTTTATCAGCATGCCCTGCGTGAGAGCTGGATTAATACTGATCCTACGCTTGATATACAGTCTCCCAAGCTTGGACGAAAGTTGCCTTCTGCATTAACTGAAGAAGATGTTGAGTTGCTGATCGAATCACCCGATGTTGAAACGATACTGGGTATGCGCGACAAGGCTATGCTGGAGTTATTGTATGCATGTGGTTTGCGGGTGAGTGAGTTAATTAACCTCAAAATATCAGATATTAATTCAGCTCAGGGTGTTGTCCGTGTTTTTGGTAAGGGTAATAAAGAGCGATTGATCCCAATGGGAGAGGCTGCTGCTGATTGGTTGGCTCTATATTATAAAAGTGCGCGTTTGGAGTTGCTTGATGGTAAGGCATCAGATATTTGTTTTCCCAGCAAACGTGGTCAGGTAATGACTCGACAAACATTTTGGCATAGGATTAAGCATTACGGTAAGCTGGCAGGTATTAATAAACCCTTGTCTCCGCATACGGTACGTCATGCTTTTGCGACACATTTGTTGAATCATGGCGCTGATCTGCGAGTTGTGCAGTTATTGTTGGGTCATAGTGATCTTTCAACAACACAAATATATACGCATGTGGCAACACATCGTTTACAGGATTTACATGCACAACATCATCCGCGAGGTTGATGGAACAAAAACCGGTTTTATCGGACTAACTAGATACAACAACATAAAAACAACTATTTTTTGGATTATGGCTATGAAAATTTTTCGCTCTACTTTTACCTTGATGATGATCATTGTGTGTTTCATGACTCCGGGTGTGAATGCTGATATACAACAGGATCAAAAGGTCATTGAGCAGAAATTGACAAAGGTGAATCCAAAATTCAAGGTTGATTCACTCAAGCCCTCCGGTATCCCCGGGTTTTATACCGTACAGGTAAAAAATGGCCCTAAGCTCTATATAGAAAAATCGGGTAACCATTTTTTCGATGGGACTTTGTATGATATTTCTACAGGTAATTTGGTTAATGTAACAGAGCAGGAAGCTGCCATTGCACGTATTGCTATGGTGAAAGAATTTAACCCTGCAGAAATGATTGTTTTTTCTCCCAAGCCACCTGTTAAGACCAAAGCATCAATTAATGTATTTACTGATGTAGACTGTTTTTATTGTCAAAAGCTTCATAAAGAAGTACCGGAATTAAATGCCATGGGTGTAGAAGTACGCTATCTGGCATTTCCCAGAGCGGGGGTAGGTTCTGCTTCTTATAAGAAAATTGTTTCTGCCTGGTGTGCTGACGATCCGAATACAAGCTTGACCAAATTGAAAAACAGGGAAGAAATTCCTGAGAAGGAGTGCGCTAACCCGGTGGCTAAACAGTATGATCTTGGCCAACGTATGGGAGTGAACGGAACGCCGGCAATAATTCTTAATGACGGCAGCTTGATTCCTGGTTATAGAACTGCTGTGCAG
>CBDUPD010000225.1:0-4983 GCA_965368985.1 uncultured Spongiibacteraceae bacterium
TGGTTATCGATGGTTCTATTCGTGGCAAATTGGCCAAGCTAAATCATCAGCTGGGTTAAAAATACACAACAGTTACATTGAATTTGAAAAGTTAAACATTATTTTGCTGGAAACAGCGAGGGAATAGAGAATGCAACAGCTCAACCCATCCGAAATTAGCGAAATCATCAAGCAACGTATAGAAAGTCTTGATACTGCTTCAGAAGCTCGCAATGAAGGTACTATCGTAGGTGTATCTGATGGTATCGTAAGAATCCATGGTCTTGCCGATGTAATGTACGGTGAGATGATTGAGTTTGAAGGCGGTATTTTTGGTATGGCACTGAACCTTGAGCAAGATTCAGTCGGTGCTGTTGTACTGGGTGATTACCTCGACGTTACAGAAGGCCAAAAAGTTAAGTGTACAGGTCGTATTCTTGAAGTGCCTGTAGGTCCTGAATTATTAGGTCGTGTTGTTGATGCATTGGGTACACCTATTGATGGCAAAGGCACTATTGATGCAAAAATGACTGACGCTGTTGAAAAGGTTGACTCAATGGTACCTATTGGCCGAGGCCAACGTGAGTTGATCATTGGTGACCGTCAAACAGGTAAAACTGCTATAGCAATCGATGCGATCATCAACCAGAAAGGTACAGGCATCAAATGTATCTATGTTGCTATCGGTCAAAAACAATCTTCGATTGCTAACGTTGTGCGCAAGCTTGAAGAGCATGGCGCTATGGGTCACACCATTATAGTTGCGGCGGCAGCGGCAGATCCGGCTTCAATGCAATTTCTGGCACCATTTTCCGGTGCAACCATGGGTGAATACTTCCGTGACCGTGGTGAAGATGCCCTGATCATTTTTGATGACCTGACTAAACAGGCGTGGGCTTATCGTCAAATCTCATTACTACTTCGTCGTCCTCCGGGTCGTGAAGCCTATCCTGGTGATGTTTTCTATTTGCATTCACGTCTCCTTGAGCGTGCATCGCGTGTAAATGCGAATTACGTAGAAAGATTTACTAATGGAGAAGTGAAAGGAAAAACCGGTTCACTGACTGCTCTACCAATCATTGAAACACAAGCTGGTGACGTATCTGCTTTCGTACCAACAAATGTAATCTCGATTACAGATGGTCAAATCTTCCTTGAGACTGATATGTTTAATGCGGGTATTCGTCCTGCGATGAACGCGGGTATATCGGTATCTCGTGTTGGTGGTGCTGCTCAAACCAAAATTATTAAAAAGCTCGGTGGTGGTGTACGTCTTGCACTTGCTCGTTATCGTGAGCTTCAGGCATTTGCACAGTTTGCGTCAGATCTTGATGATTCAACACGTAAAGAACTGGAGCATGGTACAGCCGTTACTGAGTTAATGAAGCAGAAACAGTATGCACCACTTTCAGTTGCTGAAATGGGTGTTCTACTTTATGCAGCTGATGCTGATAATGGTTATCTTGAAGGTATCGAAGTTAATAAAATCGGTGATTTTGAAGCCTCGTTATTGTCATACATGAACAGTGAATATAAATCATTGATGGATGATATCAATGAAACTGGCAAGTATGATGATGCTGTTGAATCAACACTGAAAGAAGCTATAGAAAAATTCAAAGCAACTCAAACGTGGTAAGAATTTTTAAAAGAGCTTTCTTAGGTTAGAAATTGGCTTAAGTAAATAAAGGTAAGATAGATGGCCATCGGTAAAGAGATACGCACAAAAATAAGCAGTGTTCAAAGCACGCAGAAGATTACTTCTGCGATGGAGATGGTTGCTGCCAGTAAAATGCGTAAAGCCCAGGATCGCATGTCAGCCTCAAAACCTTATGCTAAAAGCATTCGCTCTGTTGTTAGTCATTTAGCAAACGGTCATCCTGAGTATCGTAGTAAATACATGCTTGAACGTGATGTTAAAAGAGTGGGCTATATCGTTGTATCTTCTGATCGTGGTTTATGTGGCGGTTTGAATATTAACTTGTTTAAGCAAGTGATTCAGGATTCTAAAAAATGGAAAGACCAGGGTGTAGACACAACATTATGTCTGGTTGGCAGTAAAGCAGCTTCATTTTTTAAAAGTGTTGGTGGTAATGTTGAGGCGGCAACAAACGGTTTAGGTGATACGCCTACTGTAGAAGAATTGATTGGTTCAGTACGTGTAATGCTCGATGCCTATCTTGAAGGTACGATTGATCGTCTTTATATTGTTTACAATGAATTTGTAAATACCATGACACAGTCTCCAAGTATCCAGCAGCTGTTGCCATTAGAAGCTGAAGACAACGAAGAATTGAAGCATCACTGGGACTATCTATATGAGCCAGATGCACAAGAATTATTAGACCAATTATTATTACGTTTTGTTGAGTCACAAGTTTACCAGGCAGTTATTGAAAATCTGGCTTGTGAGCAGGCTTCACGTATGGTTGCAATGAAATCTGCAACCGATAATGCCGGTGATCTTATTAATGACTTACAAACCTTGTATAACAAGGCACGTCAGGCAGCGATTACCCAGGAAATTTCAGAAATATGTAGTGGCGCTGCAGCAGTATAGTTATTAGTAATAACTACCAGTAGCAAATAGCAGTACCAAAATTAGTTTAAGAGGAAACTAGCATGAGTAGCGGTCGAGTCGTCCAAATAATTGGCGCGGTAATTGACGTTGAGTTCCCACGTGATTCCGTACCTAAAATCTATGATGCATTAAGAGTAGATGGTGCAGCAACCACTTTGGAAGTTCAACAACAGCTGGGTGACGGTATCGTACGTACCATTGCTATGGGTTCAACTGAAGGTTTGAAACGCGGATTAGATGTGAATAACACTAATGAGCCGATTCAGGTACCAGTAGGTATTGAAACACTTGGCCGTATTATGGACGTGTTAGGTAACCCTATTGATGAATGTGGTCCTATTGGTGAGAAAGAGCGTTATGCTATTCACCGTAAACCGCCAACGTATGCAGAGCAAGCTTCGTCTAACGATATCCTTGAAACAGGTATCAAGGTAATTGATCTGGTTTGCCCATTTGCCAAAGGTGGTAAAGTTGGTCTGTTCGGTGGTGCCGGCGTTGGTAAAACAGTAAACATGATGGAATTAATCAACAATATCGCCACAGAGCACTCGGGTTTATCAGTGTTCGCAGGTGTTGGTGAGCGTACTCGTGAAGGTAATGATTTCTATCATGAAATGCAGGAAGCTGGCGTTGTAAATGTTGAAGAATTTACAAAGTCAAAAGTTGCGATGGTTTATGGGCAAATGAATGAGCCACCAGGAAACAGACTTCGTGTTGCTTTAACGGGTCTGACCATGGCTGAAAAATTCCGTGATGATGGTAAAGATGTTCTTTTATTCATCGATAATATTTATCGTTATACACTGGCGGGAACAGAAGTATCTGCTCTCTTGGGTCGTATGCCTTCTGCGGTAGGTTATCAGCCAACTCTTGCTGAAGAGATGGGTGCATTGCAGGAGCGTATTACTTCTACTAAAACAGGTTCGATTACTTCTATTCAGGCAGTATATGTACCTGCGGATGATTTGACCGATCCATCACCAGCTACAACGTTTGCTCACCTTGATTCGACAGTTGTACTGAGTCGTGATATTGCATCAAAAGGTATTTATCCTGCTGTAGATCCACTTGATTCATCATCACGTCAGCTTGACCCACTGGTTATTGGTCAGGAGCATTATGATGTGGCTCGTGGAGTACAATCTGTACTACAGCGTTATAAAGAACTCAAAGATATTATAGCGATTCTGGGTATGGACGAATTATCTGAAGAAGATAAATTGGTTGTAAACCGTGCCCGTAAGATTGAAAGCTTCTTGTCTCAGCCATTTACTGTTGCTGAAGTATTCACCGGTTCGCCAGGTAAATATGTAACACTTAAAGAAACTATTTCAAGCTTCCAGGGAATTCTTGCTGGTGAATATGATCATCTACCAGAAAAAGCATTTTACATGGTTGGTGGTATTGAAGAAGCAGTAGAAAAAGCCAAGAAAATGTAATCAGTTTTCTACCCTCAAGGGTAGAAACACCTGATTGTTTTAATAGTGTAAAGAGCAAAAAATTGAGTCTAGAGAATAGAGTATGGCAATGACCACACACTGTGACATCGTAAGTGCGGAAGAAGAGATCTACTCTGGCCGTGTTGAGATGGTAATTTGTACCGGTATCATGGGTGAGTTGGGTATTGCTCCTGGCCATGCTCCACTTCTTACTCAACTTAAGCCGGGTCCGATCAAAATCACCCTGCAAAATGGTGAAGAAGAGATTTATTATGTGTCAGGCGGTATGTTGGAAGTTCAGCCCGGTACAGTGACTGTATTGGCTGATACTGCTTTACGCGCACATGATATGGATGAAGCTGCAGCTGAAGAAGCCAAGAAAAAGGCTGAAGAGACTCTGGCGGACCAAAAATCCGAGATTGATCATGCCATGGCTGCTACTCAGTTGGCCGAAGCTGTTGCTCAACTACGTACATTGCAGCAAATTCGTAAGAAATTGGGTAAATAAGTACCAAATTTTAAAAATAAAGGGCAGCAGACGCTGCCCTTTTTTTATGCTTGTTGTTTTTATGGTTTAATAGGCGGGTAAAGATAATAATCGTCTGTAATGAAGGCCACTTACTACATGTCTCTTGATATAGTCATACTTGCTGCCGGGCAAGGCACCCGCATGAACTCCAGACTTCCAAAAGTTTTGCAGATACTGGCAGGGAAGCCATTACTCAAACATGTGATAAATACTGCTGAACAGCTACAAGGCTGTTCACATGTAGTTATTGGTCATGGTGCAGAGCAGGTAAAGAATCAATTTTCATCTCATGATATTAACTGGGTGTTGCAAGAGCAACAATTAGGTACAGGGCATGCTGTTATGCAAGCTATGCCATATGTGAATGAGAAAAGTACCTGCCTGGTGTTATACGGTGATGTTCCATTGGTTAAATCGACAACGCTCGAACGGTTATTGGGAAAAGTTTCTGAGAG
>CBDUPD010000226.1:0-4972 GCA_965368985.1 uncultured Spongiibacteraceae bacterium
GTGGTGATTTACAGCATAAAACCTTTCATGAGATTACTGGCCTTATTGAGCCGGGTGACCTGTTGGTGGTGAATAATACCCAGGTGATTGCTGCCCGATTGTTTGGCAAGAAGGCAACGGGCGGCCAACTTGAAATTCTTGTTGAGAGACTTGAGAGTGAGTGGGTGGCGCTTGCACATATTCGTTCGAGTCGTTCACCCAAAGAGGGGGCAGTCCTTTCTCTGTTTGAAGAGGAAGATTCAGGTCAGGCTTCTGGTTATACGGCTACCATGCTTGAGCGTGAGGGATGTTTATTTCGCTTGAGATTTTCACACCCTGTGCTCGATGTTCTGGATGCTATTGGTCATATGCCTTTGCCTCCTTATATTGACAGGGTAGATGAGAAGCTCGATGAAAATCGTTATCAAACGGTATATGCACAAACCCCCGGTGCAGTTGCTGCGCCAACCGCGGGTTTGCATTTTGATGAAAAGTTGATTGCTGATCTGAAAGACAAGGGTGTGAATTTTGCCGAAGTTACCCTGCATGTGGGGGCAGGAACTTTTCAGCCTGTGAAGGTTGATAATATTCATGACCACGAGATGCATACTGAATGGGTAGATGTAACAGAAGAAACCTGTGAAAAAATTCGGCAAACAAAAGCGGCTGGCAAGCGTGTGGTTGCTGTTGGAACCACAGCTGTACGTTCGTTAGAGTCTGCAAGCAGGAGTGGCGATATACATCCTTATTCCAGTGATACCAACATTTTTATTTATCCGGGTTACGAGTTTCACTGTGTCGATGCCATGGTGACTAATTTCCACCTGCCCCAATCGACGTTGTTAATGCTGGTGTCTGCATTTACAGGGATGGAGAATATTCGCAAAGCCTATAAGGTTGCAGTTGAAGAGAAGTATCGTTTTTTTAGTTATGGCGATGCCATGTTTTTGGAAAAATCTATTTAGTACCAGAGTTATATAGGTAGGGTTTTTAACTTGAAAATTTTAGGGCGCAGCGCCCGTGAATGTCTGGAACGGCTGGGAATATTTGGACGACCTTTAGGTCGCTTGTGAGTATCAGGATGATACGAATCACAAAGTAAATAAAAGTGAATAGAGAATGTTATGACAGATCGACAGTGTTTTATGGAATTTACAACCACCGTAACTGATGGCAAGGCGAGAACCGGCTATCTGGAGTTTCCTCGTGGAAAAGTACGCACGCCCGCTTTTATGCCTGTAGGAACCTACGGTACTGTGAAAGGCATGATGCCAAGAGATATTGAAGAAATTGGTGCCGATATTATTCTGGGGAATACCTTTCATCTGATGCTACGTCCGGGAACAGAAGTTGTTAAAGAGCATGGCGATCTACACGATTTTACTCAGTGGAAGAAACCGATATTGACAGACTCTGGTGGTTTTCAGGTGTTCAGCCTGGGTGCCATGCGCAAGATAAAAGAAGAGGGGGTTACCTTTCAGTCACCTATTGATGGTAGCAAGGTTTTTATGAGTCCGGAGTCATCGATGCAAGTACAGAAAGATCTGGGCTCTGATGTAGTAATGATTTTTGATGAGTGTACGCCTTACCCTGCTACAGAAAAAGAAGCACGTGATTCAATGGAGCTTTCCTTGCGTTGGGCCAAACGAAGTAAAGATGCCCACGGTGACAATCCTTCTGCCTTGTTTGGCATAATTCAGGGTGGGATGTATACGCATCTACGTGATGAGTCACTGCAGGCTTTGATGGATATTGATTTTGACGGTTTCGCTATCGGGGGATTGTCGGTAGGTGAGCCAAAAGATGAGATGCAGAAGGTACTTGATCATGTGGTTGGGCAAATGCCCAAAGATAAGCCTCGTTATTTGATGGGAGTGGGTACGCCGGAAGATTTGCTGGATGGAGTGATGGCGGGTATTGATATGTTTGATTGTGTTATGCCTACCCGTAATGCGCGTAATGGGCATCTTTTTACATCGCAAGGTGTGGTTAAAATCCGTAATGCCAAGCATCGTCACAGTATTAAACCGTTAGACTCAGAATGCGACTGTTATACTTGCAAGAACTTTACTCGTGCTTATTTGCATCATCTGGATAAGTGTAAAGAGATTTTGGGTGCCCAATTAAACACGATACATAACCTACGTTTTTATCAGCAGCATATGGCCAATATTCGTCTGGCTATTGAAGAAGGGCGTTTGGAACAGTTTGCTGCTGACTTTAAAGAAAATCAAACGCGTCAGTGAGAGTCAGCATGTATAAACTTTGTTTTTACGTACCGCTAGAAAATGCTGAAGAAGTTAAAGCCGCTGTTTTTGCAGCAGGTGCGGGTCGTATTGGTGATTATGATTCTTGTTGTTGGCAATCTGAGGGTGTGGGGCAGTTCAGGCCGCTTGACGGTGCAAACCCTGCAGTGGGAGAGATGAGTCAGGTTAATACTGTAGCTGAAGCCAAAATAGAGATGGTTTGTGAGGCTTTAATAATACGCACAGTAGTTGAAGCAATGATAGCAGCCCATCCCTATGAAGAGCCTGCTTACCAGATTTGGCCTGTATTAACGCTCGATGGTCTGGAATCAGTTAATAAATAGCATGCTGGATAATCTTCGTATTCAGTCACTTGAAAGTTTTGAATTAATTTCTGATGATGCGCTTCCACAGGCAGCGGTTATTGTGCTGATTAAACCCGGACCGGAGCCAAAGCTGGTTATGGCCCAAAAGGCTGATCATTTGCGAAAACATGCTGGAGAATCTGTTTTCCCGGGTGGAAAGCTGGAAAATGATGAGTCACATTTAAAAGCCGCTATGCGTGAATGCCATGAAGAAATCGGAGTTAGCGATAAGGCCATTGATATAGTCGGTTGTTTATCACGCTATGTTACGCGTCATGATGTGGCTGTTTATCCATTTGTAGGTGTATTAAATAAAACGGTGAGTTATCAACTTGATACCACTGAAATGCAGGCCGTGTTTGAAGTACCCTTAAGTTTTTTGTCCAGGGCCGAGAATTTGAAAGAAGAAACAGTAATGTATAAAGGTGCTCCTAAAACTATTTATTACTTTCAATATGAACAGTTCAGGATTTGGGGTGTCACAGCTTTGATGATTAAAGAGTTAACAGGTTTATGACTTTCTATGAAGTAAAAAACAAAAGGCCGGTGTTAGAAGGTGGAGGCCATTTTATTGCCCCTAATGCCACAATTATTGGTGATGTGGTTTTAAAGGCCAATGCCAGTGTCTGGTTTAATGCGGTTATACGTGCCGAGATGGATAGTATTCGTATTGGCGAAAATACTAATATACAAGATGGTTCGGTTTTGCATGTAGATCCCGGTTGCCCTTTAACAATAGCTGATAATGTTACTATTGGTCATAAGGCTATGTTGCATGGTTGTACGATTGGTGAGGGCTCTTTAATTGGTATAAATGCTGTTGTGCTCAATGGTGCGGTGATAGGTAAGGGTTGTGTAATTGGCGCTAACGCATTAATTACCGAGGGTAAAAAAATACCTGATGGTTCTATGGTTGTAGGTAGCCCGGGTAAAATAGTACGTACGCTCTCTAAAGAAGAGCAGGGTGAATTAATGCAAGGTGCAAAAAACTACGTGGCCAATAGCAGCTTGTTTAATGAGTCATTAAAAGTAATCGAGGTAGCTATTGATGAGTGAGTTTATTCCTTCACCCTGTATTTCAGTCTGCTTGCTGGATAAAAATGATGTATGTGTTGGCTGTTATCGAACAGCTGATGAAATCACAGAATGGATGGGATGTGATAATGACAAAAAGCGTGAAATATTGGCAAAGTGTCAAGAGCGATTTAAGTCTGAGCAGAAACATACGTTGAAATGATGCGAAATTTTTTCCTTGTTTTTCTATTTATTGCATCGTCAAACCTCATGGCATTGGATGTGGACCCAGGAGTGTCGCCACGAAATTGCCTAAATGGTGAGTGGCACCTGGATAACAGAAAAAGTGATAATCCCCAAAAAATCAAAGATAAGTTGCTAAGAAAGTATAAGCAGCAACAGCGTGCAGCTTATCGACCCAAAGAGGAGAATATTAAGGAGATAAGTCTGCCTGCAGGAATGCCCGCATTTATTTTTGTTACAGACCCCTTGTTTGTCAGTATAGAGACCGGGAATATTGTATTAAAGCAGAAAGCGATCGAGCGTAATGTGAATACACTGGGGCAATCTTCTACATTAAGTCTCAAAAACCTGAATAATCAAGGCGGAGCGACAGTAGCAGGGTGGGAAAATAAAATGCTGGTTGTCGAAACCACTGCAATAGACGGTACCTTGATTGTAGAGAAATATCAGTTACAGGATGACGACCATCTTTTGGTATCTATTGATATCGATACCACTGTTTCCAAACCGATTGAAATGGTCAAAATCTATCAGCGTGAGTCGAAACAGCCTGAAAACTGTACAATTCCATAGGGTTTATAGTGTAATTTGGCATTAAGAGAAGTTTTTTTAATCGTTTTTGTCATTTTTATAATCAAAAAAGTCATAAGTCGAAAAGAAAAGCCAAAAAAACGTCTATCTTCTTTAATACACCATGGCAACCCCTCTCAGCCTGATATACACTTAACCGTTGTATATATTACAAAATAATAATAATTAGCAAAGGCAGCTTTTCTTCATAACTTCCGTTAATGAGTTAAGTGTTGGGATCTGCCAATCTGCTAAATAGAGACCATCAAAGGAAATCTGTATGATTTTAAAGAGAATTACCTTCTTGCTATTGGTTTGTTTGCTGGCAACTTCTTGTTCAGAATTTAACTTTTTCTCTGAAGATGATGCTGAGACACAAGCTGTTGCTGAGTCTGAAGCGGTCAAGGCAGATGATGATGAAGAAGATCTGGTTGCAATGGCGAAAGCCAAGGCTGCTGAGGTTGAAAAAGAATCAAGTGAAGAAGATCAATCCGAAGCTGAAAAAGTAAAAGCTGAAGAGGAAGCAAAGGCTAAGGAAGAGGCTAGGGCTGCTAA
>CBDUPD010000227.1:0-4968 GCA_965368985.1 uncultured Spongiibacteraceae bacterium
CGGGCTCTTTGTTCCACCAGGCTTCTGGGCAGCAATATCAAAGGTGTAAACAGCTTCTATTTTCTTTTCTTCAAGAGCTGCAAGGTATCTCAGGGGCACCCACCCCAGTATTTGAAATTTTGGGGTGGCTGGTTTGTATTTGTGTTGGTGATACTAACTTTCAGTGAGCATCCAATTTTCCGTTAGTTGCAGTTCACTTTTTTGGGTGGTCGCTTTATCGTAAATAAATTATTACACCAGCCTTTTTAGCTGCTTTTGTCAGATTCTTGTCTAACGTAGATAATGGTAAGCCTTCACGTATTGCAAGCTCCAGATAAGATGCGTCATAGCTGCTAATGTTGTATTCCCGACTCAATACCAAAGTTCTTTTAAGAGCTTGTTGAGAAGTCAACAAGTCCACATTGATAGGCAAATTTTCGAGCTGAGATATGAAGTGCTCGATTTCTGCCAGATTCATATCTTCTCTTTTTTCAGCATTGAAAAGAACATTAGCTGCTTCAAGATGCCATAAATTTGGAACAAGAGCTTCAGCAGTAGCTAATGATTTCAATACTGATTCAGCATATTTTTGATCAGCTGCTTTATTACTCTCAAGTAACCAGCGCATTACCACCGAATTATCTAAAACAAAATCTGTCATTTCCTGCCGCTTTCCTTTAAATCGATTAGTTCTTCATCCGAGACTGAATGTTTCTTTGCTTTAAGTATGTTGCTAATTGCAGAAGCTGCTTTTATCTGATCAGATGCACGACTAGGTATTAAATCAGCAATGGGCTTGCCTCGCTTTGTGATAGTAAAAGACTCACCAGTGGCTACCAACCGAAGAATTTCCGGAAGTTTGGTCTTAGCATCATATGACCCGATTTCTTTAGACATATTAACCTCTCAAGTTGCTTATAGACTAGTTTACAAGTCTAACAGAGAGTCGTCAATAAACAGACCATATTACTGGTCTTATGTAAGAAAGATATGATCGTGTGTTTATGAAATATGCAATCACAACAAATCACAAAGGGCAGGCACTCAATGCTAATGGCAGGGCTCGCCTTCCAACTATGGAACACACTCCATGAGGCGTACAAAGCCAACGTTGGTCTACGCTAAAACCAAGAGTCTCATGGCGGTACAGCTTCTATTGGGTCATACCAAGATAGAAAGCACCGTTCGGTATTTGGGTGTTGAAGTGGAAGATGCGCTGGATATGGCAGAGTACGTTGAAGCTTGATTTCCTGTAACCGTAACAACAACGGCGCAAAAAAGTTTGTATTCTCAGACATTGCGGTACTTTTAGTACCTATTCATAATATTATTTAAACACCCAAGCTTGCCAAAGTTTATTTTATCCTCTAAATTAGTACTATGAGTACCGAACGCACATCTAAATTAAATAAACTTCTCAGTACACAACCTTCGGGGGTTGTGTTGTGCTCGTCATGGCTAAAAGAACAAGGTTACAGCCTAGATCTGCAAAAACGCTACAAGAAGAGTCAGTGGTTCGAGTCTGCAGGTACCGGGGCCCTTGTGCGCCATGGTGATGAGGTTGACTACTTGGGTGGCCTCTATGCCCTGCAAACCCAACTGGGCATGACTGTCCATACTGGCGGTAGAGCAGCCTTATCGATGAAAGGTAAATCCCAGTATCTGGAATTGGCAGCCAAACATGTTCAATTATTTGGCGGCCAGCGTGAAACCTTGCCGTTGTGGTTCAGGAATCGAGACTGGGGCGTGCGGGTCAACTACAAATCAACCCATTTCCTGCCTCCCGAACTTGGGCTGGTGGATTATGAGCACAAAGGCTTCACGGTAAAAATATCAAGCCCGGCAAGAGCTCTAATGGAATGCCTGTACCTTGCTCCCAAAGATCAATCGTTAGTCGAAGCGTATGAACTCATGGAAGGATTAAACAACCTGCGACCACCCGTTGTACAAAAGCTACTTGAGGCCTGCACCTCGGTGAAAGTTAAACGATTGTTCTTGTACATGGCGGAACGTGCCAACCACGACTGGTTCAATTACCTCGATCTCGACAAAGTAGATCTTGGGGTAGGTAAGCGCAGTATCGTAAAAGAAGGGATGTATAATGGGAAATACCAGATAACCCTTCCCAAAGAGTTTGAAACCACACTATGAACGATGCGTATAAAAACCAGGTAAAGCTGCTTCTCGACGTGTTACCGGAAGTTGCCAAAGAGCGTTGCCTGGCAATGCATGGTGGTACCGCGATTAATCTTTTTGTGAGAGACATGCCTCGCTTGTCAGTTGACATTGACCTGACCTATATAGAAATCGGTGAACGGCAACAGTCGCTAACCAATATAAATGCAGCGTTAGCACAGATAAAGAAACGTATAGAAGGCATTCGAAACTCAGCCAACGTTATTCACAAACCTGACATCTGTAAACTGCAAGTTTCTGACCAGGGCGCCATGATCAAGATTGAAGTGAATATGGTGGGACGCGGCTTGATTGAGGACTCTACCCAACTTCAATTATGTGAAACTGCACAAGAAGCGTTTGATGCCTTTTGCGTCATGCCGGTAGTCTCGTTAGGGCAATTGTATGGTGGGAAAATTTGCGCTGCTTTAGACAGGCAGCATCCAAGAGATCTTTTTGATGTCCGCTTGCTGCTGGATAACGAAGGGCTAAATGAATCCATCAAGAAAGGCTTTATCTACGGCTTGTCTTGCAGTAATCGGCCTACACATGAACTACTATCTCCAAACTTGATCGATCAAAGCGCCGCGTTTGCCAATCAATTTGAAGGTATGACAACCCATGCCTTTAGCTATGAAGATTATGAACAAACACGGCAGGATCTGGTATCAGCGATACAAGGTATGTTAAGTAATCAAGACAAGGCCTTCCTCCTGAGCTTTAATCGATTACTGCCCGACTGGTCAATTTATGATTTTCAGGAGTTCCCGTCGGTAAAATGGAAATTGCAGAATCTGGCCAAACTGCATGACAGCAATAAACCCAAATACCTGGAGCAACTCGACGCGTTGGAAGCCGTTATAGGGTGATTGAACCAAAGCTTTGGGATGCAGATTCTGGTACTTTTTGATCCCCAGCTAAGGGCCGTTTCTATTGCAAACAAAGATAATAATAAGCCGGTATTTTTTAGGGTGACTGAGGGGGGGTATATAAGTCTGCATGCTAAAAATATTTTAATACGAATGAGAGTGATTATCATTTACATTATCATATGATGATGTATGATGCAGGTCTTGTTACTTTGATGATGACCGGATCGTATAATGAAAACACTACCTGTATTACCATTACTTTTAATTACATCACTATCTTTTGTAGTTGAGGCTGCTGAAGATAATCAACTTGAAACGGTGACTGTTATTGGTAGCACTGAATCGGTACGAAAGTTGCCAGGTTCAGGCGCTATTGTTGATTCAGAGCAGTTACAAACCGAAGTTATTACAGACATTAATCAGGCATTAAAAACTGTACCCGGGGTGTATATTCGGGAAGAAGATGGTCATGGTCTGCGTCCCAATATTGGTATTCGTGGTGCTACAGCAGAGCGTAGTGAAAAAATCACCTTGTTGGAAGATGGCGTGATGATTGCTCCGGCACCTTATTCAAACCCTGCTGCCTATTACTTTCCTACAGCTATGCGTATGCATGCTATTGAGGTGTTAAAAGGTGCGCCGCTTTTACGTGAAGGGCCACAAACAACAGGTGGTGTAGTGAACCTGATATCGACGCCTATTCCTGCCGAGAATGCAGGGGTGGTTATGTATAGCGTGAATCAGTATGGCTCAATGGATTTATTATTAAACTATGGCGGAACAGAAGGCCAATGGAGCTATTTGCTGGAAACTGTACAGCGAGACCATGAAGGATTTAAAGATATTGACCGTTCCAATCAGGATAGTGGATATGAAATTTCTGACTACCTGGCAAAAGTTGCCTGGCAGAATGATAGAAACCGTTTATTACTAAAGCTTCAATACTCTGAAGAAGAATCCAATGAAACTTACCTTGGGCTCAGCGATGATGATTTTGAAGATGATGCTAACCGACGTTATGGATTGTCAGAGATTGATCAAATGGATAATGATCATACCGGTGTTAATTTGAGCCATGAGTTTAACTGGAGTGATTCAGTAAAGTCGACGGTAACTGTTTATCATAATGAGTTTAATCGCGACTGGTTCAAATTGTCAGGCGGCGGGAGTCGTATTGATACAGCAAATGGTGTTGATGCTACAGAACAGGAAGCACAAGATGCACAGGCTGTTTTAGACGGTACGGCTGATGCGACAGGTCTAACATATAAACACAATAATCGTGAATATATCTCACAGGGTATTCAGGCTAATATTAACTGGCAGATCAGTACGCATGATATTAATTCCGGGCTTCGCATTCATCATGATGAGATTGATCGTTACCAACCAAAAGAGTTATGGAATCAGATTAATGGAGAGTTGGTTTTTGATTCAGTAATTGCACCAACAGGTAGCGATAACCGTGAAGAAGAAGCGGATGCCTTGAGCCTTTGGGTTACTGATGCATGGCAAATAACGGATACTTTTTTATTGAATCTGGCACTGCGTTATGAAGATATTGAAACTGAAAGGGTAGAGTATTCTGAAGCAGACAGAAGTATAAAAAACCCGGCCAAAGCACGTTCAAACGAAACAGATGAGTGGTTGGCGGGCGTGTCATTTACTTATGATGTTGCTGAAAGTTGGCAGTTATTGGCAGGATATCATCAGGGTATGTCGCCATTGGGTGGTGGGTCTAAAGAGAATCAAGAGCCTGAGACCAGTGATAATGTAGAGGCAGGTGTGCGTTTTTCAGAGGGTCAATATTTTGTAGAAGCAATTACTTTTTATAGTGATTTTTCAAATAAAACTGAGTTGTGTTCAGTGGGTTCGGCATGCAGTAATGGGGCGACATCGGGTTCATTTCAAACAGGCGAAGCAGAAATATCAGGCCTGGAGT
>CBDUPD010000228.1:0-4928 GCA_965368985.1 uncultured Spongiibacteraceae bacterium
AGAAACATCTGAAACAAATAAAGAGTCCTATTTCTTTATCATTAATCCCCATGCTGGAGGTAAGCGCGCATACAGAAAGTGGCCTTTTTTAAGAATGGCCCTTGATATGGCCGGCATTAATTATCAATTCAGTTATACAAAGTATAAATATCATGCTGTAAGTATTGTCTATAACAGCCTTAAAGAAGGGTATAAAAAGTTTGTTGTTATTGGGGGTGATGGCACAGTTAATGAAGTAGTGAATGGCCTTTATCAACAAAAAGAATATGACGTTTCTGATTGTGCGGTTACTGTTATGCCCTGGGGCACGGGTAATGATTGGTCAGCTTATTATTCTTTGCCTAAAACAATTAAATCATTCGTAGCGATGTTGCGGTCCCCGGATTATAGATTACAAGATATAGGTGTTGTGGCTTATGAAGAAAAGGAAGTTGGAAAGAGCCAATATTACTTTATAAATTTTGTAGGCACAGGTTATGATAGTTATACGTTAATGCAGATGAATGGTGGGCAAGGTAATCGTTTATCCTATTTCTATTGTGCGCTTCGATCTCTGAATTCGTACGTGGCTCCAGAATTTATTCTTGAATTTTCAGGTTCTAAAATAACTCGTAAGGCATTAATGACGATGGCTTGCATAGGGCGATATGGTGGCGGAGGTATGCAGTTTGCTCCTTTAGCCAAAGCGGATAATGGCCATTTTAATATCGTTAGTGTAGGTGATATGTCGCTTTTTAAGCGGGCAAAGAGTTTAGGCTATCTGTTTAATGGAAAGATTAATCAGCATCCAAGTGTGAGAGTGTGTGAAACAGATAAATTCACTATCAGGGCAGATAGCGATATTGCTTTTCAGTGTGATGGCGAGGTAGTAGGTGTGTTACCCATAGAGGTACATATGTTATCCAGAGCGCTCAGGGTCATGGTTCCAAAATAGAAGAGCTGTATTATCAACCATCTTGTCTATTTGCTGGATTATTCATCTTCCCAGAATTTCTTCATTTCAATAAATAGAAATGATGCTGTCCATGTAATTAGCACGAGTCCGGTCAGGGCTTCAAGCCCGGCAAGAAATCGAATATTGCCAATCGGTTCGATATCACCATAGCCCAGTGAAGAGTAGGTTGAAAAAGAGAAGTAGGCGCAGTCAATCAGGCTGCCATTAAAGTTACCTTGTAAAGCCCCAAACTCACCTGACTGAATCATAAAATAATAACCAAAGGCGAATAGCCACATTTCCATAATATGGGCACATATGGCTCCCAATATGCCAAATACAATTCTTAATCGTTTTCTTATTGATAGATTGGGGATTATTTTGGTTAATAAACGTAATATTTCGTAGTGTATCATTACGGCCAGAGATACGAGTAAGGCGTTTATCAGGAGCGTAGCTACCATTGTGTATACTTAACTTATTGGCATTAAAAGAAAAATTAAACCGTCCATTGATTTTTGTAAACATTTAATTAAGAAGTTTATTTCTATTCAAGAGTTATTCTCTGTTTATAGAAAAAACAGTTTATATTATATGCTGCATTAAAAACTGATAATTGTCGTGTTTATAGTTGAAATTATTATGGCTAAGAAATACGAAAGGAGAGTTATGCCTGAAATGATCTCTGTGAGAAAAATATTGGGATATTTTGTCATTTTTTGCTTTTCTATTTTTCTGGTCATTATTTCAGGTCAGAGCCCCAGAGTGCTGTTATATGCTCATGCATTGAATTTATTATTCCGTATTATTACTGTCTGGTTGTTTTCTCGAAACATTGGAATTTATAACTCGAAAGGAGTTCTGACAGAGCGTTGTAGTAGAGAGCCTTATGTATGGGAGAAGAGTACACCTTTTCGAAATGAGCACACAAACAAGCCGACCGGCATTATTGCTTATATTACAGCAGGCCTTACGCTCATTTTTATGATCGGAATTTTGCAAATGATGGGCTCAGGAACGGATTTTCTTAAACGGGAAGTGTTAATACAGGAAGTTATCTGGTCATTATTAATTGCTGCTGCCTACTGGCTGATTGACATGAAAGACCGACGATTCATTATTGCTTCGAATAAGTCTGTTGGGATTAACCTTGGCTACAATGCCAGAGGGATGAATTTTCTTTTTGCTGCAATATTTATCAGTAATTTTATTTTTGTTATTGGAGTGTTTCTGGTTACCTGGCTATTTCCTGGAGATGCGGGTGGGAGCGTGTTAATGGTTGAGTGGGTTATCTATACCGTTTTGACGGGCATGATACTTATTTCTGATATCTGTGTTGATCGAAAAAAGTCGAAAGGCAGCTTTAAAAACTTGTCTCGAGTTAGAACAAAGTAATGTATCTTGGTTGATATTGTCTCATTAGTATCAACCATGGCTAAAACTACAAAAACACTTATAATCACTTCTTGATTTTTATGATGATGATACTGTGAGCGAACCCCTGTTATCCATCCAGTCTATTAGTTGCGAGCGTGGTTATCGAACACTGTTTAGTGATTTGAGTTTCACCATTGGTGCTGGTGAGGCGTTGCGTATTGCCGGACCAAATGGTTCAGGTAAATCAACACTGTTAAAGGTTATTGCAGGTATCTCTTCTGATTTTTCAGGTAAATTGGTCTGGAAAGGTGAGGAGATCAGATCTTGCCGTGAAAGTTATCATAGCCAAATGTGTTTTCTTGGACATGCCAAGGCAGTTAAATCATCGTTAACAGCCACAGAAAACCTTGCCTGGTTTCAAGGTTTATATCCTTGCAAGTCATCAGTTTCTATTGAAGATGCCCTGAAAGAAGTTGGATTGGCAGCCTATGGAGATACGCTTTGTGGGCAGTTGTCAGCAGGCCAGCAACAACGTGTAGCATTGGCACGTTTATTAATGAGTGCAGCCAGTTTATGGATTCTTGATGAACCGTTTACTGCTATTGATAAGCAGGGAGTGGCAGAATTTGAATCTTTGATTGGCCACTTCGTTGAACAAGGTGGAGCAGTGATGATTACTACCCATCACAATCTACAGTTGCCTGTAGAATTGCGCACTGTGGATTTGGGGAGCTGATATGACAGAAGAAGCAACTCTTTCCACCGCCTGGTGGCAAACCTTTAAGCGGGACTGTCGGTTAATTGCTCGCCGTCGAATGGATCTGTTTAATCCTCTGGTTTTTGGCTTTTTGGTTGCGTTGATGTTTCCTCTCGGGCTTGGGCCCTCCCCGAAAACACTGGCGATGCTGTCTCCGGGTTTGATCTGGATAATAGCCTTGCTTTCCTGTTTGTTGGCTACTGATGGCTTGTTTCAGGAAGATTTCGAAGATGGTAGTTTAACTTTTTTAGTGTTGAGCCCACATCCGGCGTATTTTTTGGTGATGGCACGATTATGGGCGCATTGGCTAAAAAGCGGTCTGGCAGTGAGTCTGGTTGCTCCGGTATTGGGAATTATGTTGCAGCTGCCGGTTGAGGCAAATATAACGCTTGTCGCCAGTTTACTGTTGGGTACAGTTAGCCTTGTTTTTATCGGGGGAATAGGTGCGGCTTTAACCGTAGGGCTTAAAAGTAGTGGCATCTTGCTCACTCTCATTATATTACCGCTATATGTACCAATCTTAATCTTTGGTTCGGCTGCTGTGCAGGCTTCTGCCCAGGGTATGCAAGTACTGGGATATCTTGCATTATTGGGTGCTTTTATGTGTTTGGCAGTCTCTCTTGCGCCTCTTGCTGCGCAGGCTGCTTTAAAGATCAATCTGGATGCCGCCTAGGTCAAAATCAGTTATACTCTGCCGCCTTAATTAATGTAAAAAGTTTATACAATACTATGTGTGAATGTAGTCTGTATAAAAGACAACGCATACAAGTAATCTTGCATGAGGAGACGCGATAATGGCAACAGCAGTAAGCTTTATATGTGAAGGTGGTTTTGATTATCTGGAACTCTTCAATGAAGGAGAGTCAATAGGCGATATTATCATGAAGCTGGAAAGTAAATTTGGTAAAGCCTGGGCTACGCTTGAGGTTGTCAGGGTAAAATCTACTGAGGTGAATACTTCAGAACTTCGTATGATGCTGGATAATTCCATAGCCAAGGCTGAGCAACAATATGGTAACGAGCACCATTAAGCGATAAAGCTGATATTGATATGTGGCAATATTTAAAACAACTCTATCATAAGCTGGGCTCGCCACGCTGGTTCTACCAGATCAGTGGACTGTGGCTACCCTGGTTGGCAGTGATCAGTATTATTCTTATTTCCATAGGAATTGTATGGGGGCTTGCTTTTGCTCCGATGGATTTCAAACAGGGAAACAGTTTCCGCATTATCTATATTCATGTGCCTGCATCATTTATTGCACTTGCCGGCTATTACGTTATGGCGGTTGCTGGAGCTATTTCCCTTATCTGGCGCATGAAAATGGCTGAGATAATGATGCGTGCCTGTGCGCCTATTGGTGCGGCGATGACATTTATTGCATTGTTAACAGGTGCGATATGGGGCAAGCCAACCTGGGGTACCTGGTGGGTATGGGATGCTCGGGTTACTTCCATGTTAGTACTGTTGTTTCTCTATCTTGGGGTGTTGGCACTGGCACAAGCCTATGAGCGTGAAGAGTTAGGGTCAAAAGCAGCCGCTATATTAGCGCTGGTAGGCACAGTTAATATCCCAATTATCTACAAGTCAGTTGATTGGTGGTATAGCCTGCATCAACCGGCTACGATCAAAATTACCGAAAAGTCGACTATGGCGCCTGAAATGTTATGGCCGTTGCTGGTAATGATTACCGGATTTTATATTTTTTATGCTGTGTTGTTAATTTTACATGGCAGAGCAGAAGTCATTCGTCGTGAACAGAGAACCAAATGGGTACAGGAGTTGGCAAAATAATGTACTTTGAATCGTTTTCCGACTTGATCAATATGTCAGGCCATGGCTTTTATGTTTGGATGGCC
>CBDUPD010000229.1:0-4918 GCA_965368985.1 uncultured Spongiibacteraceae bacterium
AGCCCTTTAATCTTCAGAAGGAGCTACCACTGCGAGCTTCCCTGTATAAAACAGATACCAACCAGCACCTGTTTTGTTTTTGTCTGCATCATATCGCAGGAGATGCCCTGTCACTTGAGATCATCATCAATGAACTCTCTTCTGCCTATCACGCTTTTACAATGAACCAGCAACCAGACCTGCCAGAGCTGAGCATTCAATATACAGACTTTGCACATTGGCAACAGCAGCCAGAACAAACAGAAAAACACCGGCAACAACTTGAATACTGGCAACAGCAGCTACATTCAGCACCGGAGCTTTTAAATATTCCTCACGATAAACCCCGATCAACAGTACAGGGGTTTCACGGCGCTCAAATCAACCATGAACTTGAACCAGCGCTTGTGCATGAAATACTGGATTTTTGCCAACAGCAACAACTAACACCTTTTATTACACTTATATCATGTTATCAACTATTACTGGCAAAACTTTCCCAACAAAATGATATTTGTGTCGGCATTCCTGCTGCAGGAAGAAACCATAAACAGGTAGAACCACTGGTTGGTTTTTTTGTTAACTCACTGATTATTCGCAGTCAGCAACATAGCAACCCCAGCGTTAAACAATATCTGCAAGAACAAAAAGGGCTTATTCTTACAGCCCTTGAGAACCAGGACATCCCTGTAGAACAGGTACTCAACATACTCAACCTTACCCGTTCAACAAGTTATACACCGGTTGCACAAGTTGGCTTCAACTTCTTGCAGGCTATTGATGCACACAACACACTGCCACAATTCAATAACCTTGAGATTGCTGTTCTCGACCAGACAATGGATACCAGCAAATATGAAATGACCTGGATCTTTTACCAGCATGAGAATGGCATACGTATCTCTATTGAATACAATACCGACCTGTTTATACCTGAAACAATTGAAACATGGCTACTGTACTATAAGCATTTGCTGTCAGAAATTATTGAGCATACAGACAAACCTGTTCATCGACTGCAATGTCTATCCAATAAATCTATCACAGAGAAAATCCAGCAGGTTTTTCCTGTGTGCAATAAAGTCTACCCGCTAACACCCATGCAAAGAGACATCGCGATTGACAGCCTGATGTCTACAGCTAACAAACAGAACTATATAGGCTTTATCAGCGAATCCTCGGTTGATATCGATGAGTTACTCTGGGAGAAGTCACTGCAGCAGCTATATAATCATGCAGACAGTCTACGCGCCTGCATTGTTCAAGGCCCTGACAGCAGTCTTGATTTTGCCTATCAGGCAATTATGCCGGCTGATCATCGACTACCAGCATCTTGCTATCAGTTTATTGACCACCCTGATCAACTACTTGATGATTCGACCCGACAGGCAATTATTGAAGACACCCTGTACCGGGCTTATGACTACCACAAACCACTCTGGCGTGTACGTCTTCACCGATTCAATACAGTATCAAATCAAAGCCATTACCTACTTGTATTGGCCGTGCATCACGCCATGTTTGATGGTGTCAGCATGCAGTTTTTGGGTCGCATGATGAAAAACAATTATGAACGCCTGCTGAATCAAGAACCTGTTGAACTGCCAGAAAACAACTATCAGCAGTTTGTTGAACAGACACTGCTCAATACCGACAGGCAGCATGCTTATCACTATTGGCAACAACAGTCGACGACCCTGACGCGTTATCTTGATTTTTCACGACTGGATAAAGACTCACCGGCTGAACTTGTCGATATTGAACAGAAGTTATCGCAAGACGAGTGGCAACAACTTAAACAACTCTGCCGCAAATCACGAACAACGCCACCACTGTATTTTAAAACCTTGTTTGCACTAACAATAAAATATATTCATCATATCTCCGGCGACTTCTTTTTTACTGACGTTGTCACTGGACGTGATAAACAGTACCTAAACACTCAAGGTCTTTTTTTTGAACAACAACCAAACCTGCTGCCGGCGAGTATTTGTTCAGGCAATAACAGTATTCTTGATGTATTTAAATATTTTTCGCAATACCGTAAACAGCTTACTGAAGTAACACCTGTATCCATCAAACTTCAGCACCAGCTACTACCGCAGCAAGTACCCTATCTTTTCAACTTTTACATCATGGAAAGCGCCACGTCCTTTCAAGATAGAGAAGAAAAGATAGAGCACTTAATGCCACAAATGGATAATGCGGTAAATTTTATTACCAAGGTTATTGATGACGAACTGGTACTGCAACTCAGCTTCAACAATAGCCAGCTTGATGGTGAGCTATTCATTAAGGTTTTACTCAGTCTTCACCAGCAGTTTATACAAGGGAAAACAGCATTAAATGAACTATCAACCCTGGCAACGCCAGCAACACCGATTCTGTTCGATTGCAATAGTGACCAACTTGAAACTGCTTATCAAACACAGCAAACCATCAATCTGATCCGCAACGAAAATTGTAACACCCGTCTTGTTGATATCTATGGAAACCTGCTCTCTGAAAACCAGGCAGGTGAGATTGTATCTGTAGTGAACAACACAAAGATCTCTAGCGGATTTATTGGACTGATTAAAAACAATCAACTTTTTGTTCTTGCAAAAACAGATGACCGCCAACTCATTCGATCGACCACTAAAAGTCAGCAACAAACAGCTTTGGACAGGGATCGTACAATACAGCTTCCATCCAATAAAACAGAAAAACAACTGCTGACTATCTGGAGTGAAATACTGGGCCGCAGTGACATATCAGTTAATGATAACTTTTTTGATCTGGGTGGCCATTCACTTTCTGCCATGCGCATAGCTAACCGCTTGCGTGAGCAATATGAACTTGAACTGCCACTGGAAGCAATCTTTAATAATCCGACAATTGAAACTATCGCGCATTACCTGAGTGAAGCACCATTCAAAGCCACTGTTAAATTACCTTTAATCAGCAAAGCAGATATTCAATCTTCATACCCGCTGTCTTATGCACAACAACGCCTGTGGTTGCTCACACAAATTGATGGTGCCAATACTGCCTATAACATACCGGCAACACTAAAACTGACTGGCGAACTGAACAAACCGGCTTTACAGCAAGCGATTGAAACACTGATTGAACGCCAACAATGTCTACGGTCACGCATTATTCTGGAAGAGTCCCAACCCCGAATTATTATCGATAAACCGCAATCCATAAGCATTCAATATTCACAATATAAAGGCAATGCAGAACGTCAACCGGCATGGCTACAAGAACAACTCAGACAGGAAGCAAGCACCGCTTTCAATGTCAGCACAGATGCCCTGGTACGTATCGGTCTGATCACACTTGATGCACAGACACACATATTAACCCTGACAATGCATCATATAATTGCCGATGCGCAATCACTGCTGATTATCGCCAAAGAACTGGCAGCTCTTTACAGCAGCTTTTCCGGCAGTCTTTTTGACACCATGGAGACCACACTACCGGCACCGCCAAAATTACAACTTCAATACCAGGATTATGCCGTCTGGCAAGAGCATCTACTGAACTCAAACATCATCAGACAGCAGCTGGATTACTGGAGAGACGAACTTGAGGCAGCACCTTTACTGTTAGGTCTACCTACTGATCATCCACGACCGGCACTACAAACCTGGAACGGTAAACTTTTTCCCATTGAAATACCTGATACCCTGGCCATTGGCTTGCGCTCGGTTGCAAACAGTAACGGCATCAGCCTGTTTATGTTCCTGCTTGCCAGCTATCAACTATTGCTAAGCCAGAACTGTAAACAACAGGATGTCTGCGTCGGCATTCCCCGCGATGGACGATTTAACAGTGATCTTGAAAATCTTGTCGGCTTCTTTATTAATGCGCTTATTATTCGCACACGTTTTGACGCCAACTATACCATCACAGAAATTCTTGAGCAGGTGCGCGAAAAATCATTAAAAGCCTTCGCCAATGAACATATACCGGCCGAAATGCTTATGCATGAACTGGGCATTGAACATCAATTAAACTTTATGCCCATTGTACAGGCTGCTTTCAACCTGATTCATACTGAAGATTTTAACCAGATGAACATTGATCTTGCAGGGCTACATATTGAAGCTATACCGCAAGTAGTCAACACGGCAAAATTTGAACTGTTATTAACCGTACATGATGACGGGGAAAAACTCGGCGCCAGTTTTGAATACAATTCGGATTTATTTGAAGAGAAGACCATTTCACAGCTCGCCAGTCACTGGCTCTCTTTGTTGAATAGCATGACAAACAATGTGCAACAAAGACTCTATCAACTGCAACCACCTTCAACAACTGATACACAGACTGAAAAAACAATACAGCAGCTAACAACCGTACAGCGTGATCTCTACCTTGCATCACTGCGCAACCCTGACACACTGGAAAACAGTATTGGTTATGCGCTTTCTTTACCGGTTGAACTGAATATTGATAACTGGAAATCTTCACTACAGGCTCTGACACAGCATTACAACATATTGCGTGCGCAACTGGATACCCACTCTCTATACAACCCGAATGATGCATGTTTGTCGATTAGCCCTACCGCTGATATCAACCTGAATATTATCGACTGGTCTAATGAGTCATTAAGTGAAGATGAGATAAGCCACCGCTTAAGATCACTGGTATTGCGCCCTTATCATATAAATACCCCTAATGACGCAAACAAGCTGATTAACAACTGCCTGGTCAAGATTGCTGACAATCAATGGTATACCGTATTAGCCTGCCACCATATGATGCTCGATGGCATGAGTTTCACACTGCATGCCTATCATATGGTGACCAATTATTTCAATCTTCAACATAAACGCCCACTGGAATTTGCCAAAGATAATTACAGTGATTACGTAAGCCACCATCTTCAGACGTTTGATCTGCCGGAAACCATCTGACCCGCAGCCCCAATTCCAGGTCGCAC
>CBDUPD010000230.1:0-4909 GCA_965368985.1 uncultured Spongiibacteraceae bacterium
AAACTTGATTTGGAATTAACCATGTATTTGATGGCGAAAACCAAGGATTCTATCTATAGCGAGAAATTTTATCGTACACAGAAATATAGCTGAGATGCATCTACAGAGTGTGATGTGAGGATTGAGCAGCCCAGAGAGAAGAGTCGGATGGATACTCCTGAAGATGCTCCTGGATACCAGGTATATTAAAGTGGGTAGGCCTCCGGCAGAAAAACCGGATATCGGATCAAGCCCGGTATGACAGATGGGGAAATATTAAAGGTGTCAGTAGCAGGTTTTAAAACCAGGATAAGGGGGGCAGAATGCCTTCTTCATATTTGGAAATGGAAAATGACAGGATCATTTGTTAGAAGTCTGCCCCTTAATGCATTTTTATTAGGATGAAATAATGCTTATTTTACCTTCAGAAAAGAAAATTGACTGGAATCATCCGCCGTATATTCTTTTTATATTGGTGTTCTTGAATATTGTTATCTACTTTTTTTATCAAAGTGGCGATCAGGAAAGACTGGAAGAAGCTTTCGGTATGTATGAACGTTATGGCTTTGTTGAATTTGAGGCGCCCTTGTATAAGAGCTATTTAAAAGAACAGGGTGACCATTTTGAAAATGAGATTAATGATCCGGGTAATGACAATGATGTTGAATCAGTAATACAGGAAATATTATTTGATCATAATTTCTATATATACCTTAGCAATAATAAAGATACGCTTATACCTGCAGAGAAACTGGATATCTGGGAAGATTCTCGCCTATTGATTGATAAGAAAATGCAAAGCGCCAGTTATCTGGCATTTGGTCTTGTCCCTGATTCTCTTAATCCCGTTACTCTGTTTTCTCACCAGTTTCTTCATGGCAGCTTTTTACATCTTTTGGGTAATCTGATTTTCCTGGTGATTTGTGGTTTTGCTGTTGAGGCCGCATTGGGACATATGCGTTTTTTGCTGTTTTATCTTATTGGTGGTCTTCTTGGCGGTTTAATGTTTAGTGGTGTTCAGCTCTATGTGGGACGTGGTGATATGCCGCTTGTTGGAGCATCAGGCGCTATTTCTGCTGTAATGGCTATGTATCTTACAATTTTTCAATTAAGGAAAATCGAATTTTTTTATTGGGTGTTTATTTTTATCGGTTACTTCAGGGCGCCCGCTCTAATGATATTGCCGTTCTTTATCGGTAAGGAAATTTTTAGCTATTTTATGGATGGTGGGTCGAATGTTGCCTTTATGGCTCATGCTGGCGGTTTTCTGGGAGGCGCTGGTTTGGTTGGCCTTACTCTGTTGAAAAAACCTGATGCTATTAATCAGGAGTATGTCGAAACAGATCAGGCTATTGACCCATTCAGTGAGAAAATGGATAAGTTCTACAGGCAAATGGCTTCTTATCAGTTTGGCCCGGCTTTAAAAAATCTTGATAAAATTATTGACGAATTTGGCGAATTAAATCAGTTATTGTTTTTACGATTTAGCTTGTTAGGTATTGATGGAGGTAAAGAGTGGCAGCTTGCTGCTATAAAAGTTCTGACGGATAAGAGCAAAATTATTACCGACATAAGAATGCAAGAATCCGCATGGCTTAAGAGCGATGATGATATTCGTAGCCAGTTATCAGAAGATCAGCTGGTGCAACTTTTTTTCAGGCTTATAGAAATTGAATCAGTTGAAATTTGTGATGCAATTGCAAATAGTCTGTTAGAGAAAAATTCTGACAATCCAATGTTACAAAAAATTCTTGGTAAACTTTCAGATTTGCATAGGAAAAAAAAGAATTTTGAGAAACATAAGCGATATACGCAAATGGCCGAGAGCCTGTCTGCAGGGGGTGTTTTATGAAACATTGTAAATATCATCCTCTTGAGGCAGCTACCCACTATTGTGTGAATTGTGGTACGTATACTTGTGATAATTGCTCTAATGAACATCATTTGGCCAGGTCAGGTGATGTCAGCTGCTTTATTTGTGAAGAACCTTTGGTTTGGCAAGGGGCAACCCATACAGCTGTGCCTTTTTGGAGAAGGTTAAAAGAGGCCTTTGATTATCCATTTAATCCTCATGCTGTCGGTGTTATTGCCGTATCAGCGATACTGCAAGGCATGGGGTTTATTCATTTTATCTTTTATATTCTTTCGTTGGCAGTGATTACCAAGTATTGTTTTCGTTGTTTGGAGAATACAGCAAGAGGCAGTTTTGTTCCTCCAGATGTTACAGAGTCGTTTGAAGGTAACATAACGGTTTTATTTAATGCGTTATTTATATTTTTTGCGGCCATAGGAGTTTCGTTTTTGGTTTCTTCGCTTTTGGGCCCGGTTGTAGGTATTTTATCGGCATTTATTTTTATTTGCCTGGTACCTGCCAGTTTTATGGTGTTGGCAATTGATGGGGAGTTGTCTTCAGCGTTGAATCCGCAAAAACTTTTTCTTATTGTGATGAGTATCGGTATTACCTATGGTCTCTTACTGTTGCTTATTATCGTTTTACTTTCGTCAATTCAGGTATTAAGTTTTTTTATGGGAGAAACGTTTGGAATGACAGGAACAATAACGCAGTTGGTGATATTTAATTACTATATGATTGTTATGTTTCATTTAATGGGGTATGTGATATTTCAATATCAAAATGAACTTGGATTTACAGCTGATGATAACAGTAAAGAAGTGAAACAGAGGACGTCTGATCAGCTTCAGTTGGCAAAAATGGAAGTGCTTGTAAAAGAAGGTGAATTTAAAGAAGCAGGAGATATATTCAATCAACTATTAGATAATAAACCTGTGGATCACTTGCTGTGTGACAGGTATTTCAAGTTTGTTTGTGCGCTAAAAGATAAAGACGCATTGCTGAACTTTTCAGACTTTTATCTGGCAACGTTAATTGAACGTAAACATGAGTTTCAAGTAAGCGGTGTGTTGAAAAGGTTACGAGAAGTAGAAAACGATTATCGTCCCCTTAAAGCTAAGCTGCGTCTCGATATTGCTAATGTCTTATATTCTGTTGGTGACTTTAAGTCTGCTGCTTTTATATTAAAAGACTTCCATAAAGATTTCTCTGAAAAAACATCGATAAAAACAGCTTATGAATTAATGATTCGTTGTTTGGAGAATATGCAGGGAATGGAGAAAACGTTAAGGCAATATAAGAGTTTTATTTTGAAAATGTAGGGGTAAATATAAAGGGGTGGAATATTGGGGGCAGGCCTGAAGGAAAAATATTGGTGTCAGGCCTGAATGGCACTTACTTAAGCTTCTGAGGGTTATCACGAGCAAGTTTATCTATTCGGTATGTTAATCTCGAGTGTATCAAACAACTCTTTGGCGAATACTTCAGGGTTGTTTATATCAATTGGCTCAGCGGCTTCATTCATTGGTGTATCAGCGGCAAAATTGAACCAGGGGTTAGTGCCGGTATAAATGATTTCAGGTTCTTCTATCACTATTGGATCTTCAGCTACAGGAACAGGTTGATTAGGTAGTTTAAGATAGCGTCCAAGGTTATTTGCCACGTTTTCCCAGTCATTCGGGTTTGGTAACTCTGTTAGTTCAACCTCCTGACCCTTTTCGCAGTTATGCAGCAGGCTGCCTACCAGTGGTACATCTTCAAGGTTGGCGGCACGTAATAATCCTAAAACCTTATTCATCCAGTCTACAGGTACAGCATCATTGATATCTGCTGCCACCAGGGTGTCTTCAAACAGTAAATTGTTATTCCAGTCCATTGGGCCTAGTCCGGCGCCTACGCCTTCATGTTCATTGAGGGCATTTTCATTCAGATCAAGCCATGAACCATCTGAGTAGGTAAAGCTTAAAGCCATTGGGGCATTATAATTCATCACGCTGGGGTAGTTAGGTTTGCACAAGATCTGATCCCCTCCGCCATGCTCCAAACTTAAATTATGGCCCAGTTCATGCTGAATTAATGGTGCTTCAATAATGCCTTCCAATGGGCCGACCATACTGTAATCGCCAACAACATAATTGAGGCGTTTATGAGGATAGCCATAACCCCTAATGGATCTTCCATCATCAATAATTTGCTGAACTGAAATCGTATGATAAAACCAGGGGGCACGTTTGCTGCTAATAGCATTGTCAGCAATGGTATCAGAACCGTTACTATCCCAGACAGGGTTAATGTTTATACTAGTACCTCCACCTGCCTGGCCATTATCGACAAACAAATGAATACCGCTTGTGCCATCAGGGTTTGTTACCGGTGCCCGCTTGAAGCTCTCTACTAAAATCGCTTTGGCGAGCGGTGTGATTTTGGTATCGGGATAGCCTGCAGCCCAATCCATTTCAAGTAGAATATCTTTGTGCAAGGGTTTAACACCAAAAACAATCAAGGCCTGTTCTTGTGTTACTTTCACTTCATAGCCATCGGCAATACTGTCGCCGTCAGTATCCGGATTTGTTGGGTCTGTACCATAATAGGCTTCTTCGCCATTACTCAGTCCATCGTTATCGTCATCGTTTGGGTCAGGATCGACGGCCAGGCGAAAATTGATGGTGTCTTTGTCGCTATAATTCGTTACTGCAATATACCCCTCGGCATCAACTGAAATTGTATGCTTGTCACCTGTTAAGCCAGAGATAGAGAAGGCGCCTGTCGCGGTAACTGCCGGTTGCCAGATAGCGCCATTTTCATTGGTAATAAAGACAGTCGCTGCTGGAATAGGGGTGCCATTCAGTGTAGTCACTGTACCTCTGTGATTGGGGCAGCCCGTTAAGAGAGGCAGAAGTAATATGGTCATCGCAAGTGAGGCTAAAGACCCGGATATATTTATGGGTGATGTATAAGATCTCATGGAATAATTCCCTTTGTATTCGGCTATCATCAGTTCTTTATAGCGAATCGGAGTATATATGCAAATAAAACTAAAAAATGGTTATATATGAGGAAATGTGAACAGGTTATATA
>CBDUPD010000231.1:0-4905 GCA_965368985.1 uncultured Spongiibacteraceae bacterium
CTGCGGCAACTGCCTGTCGAGATCAAATAAGTTTTTTGCCACTACCGCCTCTTTTAACTGCAAACAAAATACACCTCTAAAAAAAACGCCGCAGAAGCGGCGATTTTTTACTTAAACAACAATATTAATGGTGTGTAACCGGGTCAGACAAATCAGGATCATCAGATTCTTTTTTGTCAGTCTCATCATCCGGAGCAGCCTGGGAAGTACCCTCATCACTATCATCCCAATTTTTGGGTGGCTGTACTTCACGTCTATTCATCAAATCTGCAACTTGAGATGCATCCAGTGTTTCATATTCCATCAGAGCATCTTTCATTGCATGCAAAACATCAATATTATCTTCCAGTATTTTCTGTGCCTGACTATAACAATCATCAATTATTGCTCGCATTTCACTATCAATAACCTCTGCTGTAGCACTGGAAAACTCGTCTTTACCCATCTCATTTTCTGCATACATCAGCGGCCCAAGCTTTTCAGACAAACCCCATCGGGTAATCATCGCCCTAACCATTCGGGTCGCATGCTCAATATCACTTGATGCACCAGTAGTTACCCCGTCAGCACCTAATGTCATCTCTTCTGCAATACGCCCGCCATAAAGAGAACAGATACGGCCCATCAAATAACGTTTTGACTCCGACAACTTGTCTTCTTCTGGTAAATACATGGTTACACCCAAGGCACGGCCACGCGGAATAATCGTAACCTTATGGATAGGGTCATGCTCTGGCATCATCCAGCCAACAATCGCATGCCCAGCCTCATGGTATGCAGTATTAATTTTTTCTTTCTCTGACATCACCATGGACTTACGCTCTGCACCCATCATGATTTTATCTCTAGCCTTTTCAAACTCACTCATACAAACCAGGCGGCGATCTGCTCTGGCAGCAAAAAGAGCAGCCTCATTAACCAGGTTAGCTAACTCAGCACCCGAAAAGCCTGGCGTACCACGAGCAATAACATTTGCTTTCACATCGTCTGCCAGGGGCACTTTGCGCATATGCACCTTAAGGATTTGTTCACGACCTCTAATATCTGGCAAACCTACAGTAACCTGCCTATCAAAACGACCAGGGCGCAACAACGCCGTATCCAACACATCAGCTCTGTTAGTTGCCGCTATGACTATGACGCCTTCATTACCTTCAAAACCATCCATCTCAACCAGCAACTGATTTAATGTCTGCTCACGCTCATCATGTCCACCACCCATACCGCTACCACGGTGACGACCTACTGCATCAATCTCATCTATAAAGATAATACAAGGCGCCTGTTTTTTTGCGGTTTCAAACATGTCTCGCACACGGGAAGCACCTACACCGACAAACATCTCGACAAAGTCTGAACCTGAAATTGAAAAGAAAGGCACTTTGGCTTCACCAGCCACAGCCTTGGCCAATAAGGTTTTACCTGTACCCGGAGGGCCAACCAATAATACACCCCTGGGAATCTGACCACCCAGGCGTTGATATTTACCAGGGTCTCGCAAGAAGTCGACAACCTCTTGAACATCCTCTTTAGCCTCATCACAGCCAGCCACATCAGAGAATGTGGTTTTAATCTGATCTTCTGCCATCAGGCGTGCTTTACTTTTTCCGAACGCCATGGGGCCGCCCTTTCCACCACCTGCACCACCTTGCATTTGACGCATAAAGAACATGAAAACAGCAATAATAATCAGAATAGGAAAGCTTGCGACAAGCAGCTGCACCCAGATACTTTGCTGTTCTGGCTGAACACCTTCAACTGTCACTTTATGATCGAGCAGATCGTTAATTAACTGAGGGTCTTCAATATAGGGACGAACCGTCTTAAAGGTTTCTCCACTTTTAAGCACACCCTCTATATCCAGCCCCTCTATCTTGATACTTTCAACCGTATCATGCTGCACAGCTTCGATAAACTGACTGTAACTCAATGGTGGCGTCTCAACATTGGGAGTAAAGTTTTTGAAAACAGACAGCAGTACAACTGCTATCACCAACCACAACACCACATTTTTTGCCATATCACTCAAACAACTACCCTCAAACTATCCATTTATCTCTTAACTTAATAATAGCGTATTCTGACACGTTAACCTTTAAAACCTTTGGCCAACAAATATGTCTCACGCGACCGCGGACGCGAAGAAGTAGGCTTACGTGAAATCACCTGATTGAAGTTATCACGCAAATCGGCACGTAATTCTTCAAAACCCTCTCCCTGAAACACTTTGGCAAGAAAATTACCGCCAGGCTTCAATACCTGTTTTGATAAGTCCACTGCCAGCTCAACCAGATACATCGAATTTGGCTGATCCACATCCTTCATACCTGTCATATTGGGGGCCATATCTGAAATTACAAGGTCTACAGGCCGATTATCTACCACACTGAGTATTTCATCCAGTACTGATTCTTCAGTGAAGTCTCCCTGGATAAAGCTGACATCAGGCAACGCCCCCATAGGAAGAATATCTGAAGCTATCATCACACCATCACTACCAACAATACTTCCAGCCACTTGCGACCAACCTCCTGGCGCAGAACCCAAATCAATAACCACCATCCCGGGCTTCAGAATTTTATCTTTTTCTTGAATTTCCAATAACTTAAAGCAAGCTCTGGAGCGATACCCCATACGCTTGGCTTCTTTGACATAGTGATCATCAAAATGTTCATCGAGCCATCGCTGACTACTTTTTGATCTTGCCATACGTCTTTTGTGCGCCTTTATTTAAAAAATACTATACAATGCCGCCCCCTGACACGAGAACAGACAGCAGAGAGCTGATTACTATGGCTTTAGAGCAAGCAAAAATCAAACAACTTCGAACAATTGGCCACCGTCTTAAACCAATTGTCACAATCAGTGAAAACGGGCTAAGCGAAGGAGTATTGGCAGAGCTGGAAAGAGCCCTGGAAGACCATGAGCTGATCAAGGTTAAATATGCCTTTGAAGATCGAGAGGCCAAGAAAATAGCTATAGCCGAGACCATCAAAGTCTCCAAAGCTGAATTGGTTCAACAGATCGGAAACATTGCCCTGATTTATCGTCTGGCCAGGAAAACCAATAAAAAACTGTCAAACCTGCACAGACCAGTTTGACCAAGGAATTGGCGAACAGAAATCCGCTCATAAAAAAAGGGAAACATTTGTTTCCCTTTTTATTACCAAAAAAACGAAGCCCTAAATATGCTTTACATCATCAATTTCATATTCCACTTCACCGCCAGGTGTCTTGATAATTACATCATCACCCTCTTCTTTACCAATCAAGCCTCTGGCAATCGGTGAATTAACTGATATTTTATTCTGCTTAACATCTGCCTCATCATCACCAACAATTTTATAAACTACCTTCTCATCAGTCTCGACATTAATTAATGTCACAGTCACACCAAAGATAACCTTACCCGTTGGCGGAATAGCAGTTACATCAATTACCCGGGAATTTCCCAGCTTACTTTCAATCTCCTGAATACGCCCCTCACAAAAACCCTGTTGCTCACGAGCAGCATGGTATTCAGCATTTTCTTTCAAATCACCATGGGCACGAGCCTCTGCAATATCCTTGATAATGCGTGGCCGATCGATTGTTTTTAGTTGTTCCAGCTCTTCTCTTAGAAGGCGCTCACCTTCTACTGTCATAGGAATCTGACTCATGCTTTCACCTTCTTATGTAAATCTTGCAAACGCCTTACTTCTTTCTCTTCACCGAATGCTATTGCCTTACACAGAGCATCTCCACCGGCAAGGGTTGTTGTATAACACACTTTCTTGGCCAGGGCTGAGCGACGTATAGTCGCAGAGTCAGCAATCGCCTGACGACCTTCGGTGGTATTAACTATAATATCAATCTCACCATTTTTAATACTATCAACAATGTGTGGTCGACCCTCTGTCACCTTGTTAACTGCCTCAACAAGCATTCCGGCTTGCTCAAGTATCTTTGCAGTTCCTCTTGTGGCAACCAGGTCAAAGCCCAAATCCAATAGCTGTCTTGCAACATTAACAATACCGGCTTTATCCGGATCCCTGACACTAACAAACGCCTTACCTCTGTTTTTAGGAAAAGCGTCACCAGCACCAGACATCGCCTTGGCAAACGCCTCAGGGAAACTGTCACCAACCCCCATCACTTCACCGGTTGACTTCATTTCAGGCCCAAGAATAGGATCAACGCCCTGGAATTTTGCAAACGGGAATACCGCTTCTTTCACACTATAAAATGAAGGAACAATCTCTTTGGTAAACCCTTGCTCTACAAGTGTAGTACCCGCCATACAGCGTGCAGCAATCTTCGCCAATGAAACCCCGATACACTTGGAGACAAATGGCACAGTACGTGATGCACGAGGATTAACTTCAATAACGTAAACCTCACCATCCTGCAACGCCAACTGAACATTCATCAAACCAACAACACCCAACTCAATCGCCATGCGCTTCACCTGGTCACGCATTTTATCCTGGTCTTCTGCCGATATAGAGTATGGAGGCAAACAACAGGCCGAATCACCCGAGTGAACACCCGCCTGCTCAATATGCTGCATGATTGCACCAATAACGACATCTTTTCCATCTGATACCGCATCAACATCCATTTCAACAGCAGCATTAAGAAAGCGGTCAAGCAGCACCGGAGAGTCGTCAGACACCAGCACAGCTTCTGTCATATAACGCTTAAGCTCTTCTTCCTTATAAACAATCTCCATAGCCCTGCCACCCAATACATACGATGGTCGCACCACCAATGGATAACCAATTTCTTTAGCGGCCTCAATAGCTGCTTCAGCCGAACGAACTGTAGTGTTTGGTGGCTGCAGCAATTCCAGCCGCTGAATCATCTGCTGAAAACGTTCACGATCTTCAGCTCTATCAATAGCTTCAGGACTGGTACCGATAATTG
>CBDUPD010000232.1:0-4904 GCA_965368985.1 uncultured Spongiibacteraceae bacterium
GGTAAAACCCATTTTCGTTTTGGCCTCTGCAATCGCTTCTTCAGAGGGTTTCTGTTGAAAATTCTTGATTGATAATCTGCTTCCAAACCCCCAAACCTCAACCAAAGCACCAACACCGGGATTAAAAGCACCATTTGATTGCTTGTAAATATCCTGAGAAACTTTTAATACTTGCACAAAGTCAGAACTAACAGGCACAGGGGTATTCAACTCGGCACGACTAAACTGATTAATTTCAGATTCGTGCCAATAAGTTGACATACTACGTTCAATTTCTTCAAGGCGACGCTGAAAATCCTGCTGCAAAGCAGATGCATCATGTTCTTTGGTGAGATTGGCAGTGATATGATAGGTAGTACCCATGGTGCTACCCTTGAACTCTTGATAGCCCGAAGAATCACAACCCCATAAAAACAAAAGCGAGAACTGAATTAACAGACTCGCTTTTAGAAAAGATGTTAGAAAGTTGGGTTTATCCACCGAAGTCATCAAGCAGAATATTCTCATCTTCAACACCCAGGTCTTTCAACATACTGATAACGGCAGACGTCATCATTGGAGGACCACACATATAGTATTCACAATCTTCTGGTGCAGGATGATCTTTCAAGTAGTTCTCATACACAACATTGTGAATAAAACCGGTTAAGCCTTCCCAGTTATCTTCAGGCATAGGGTCAGATAATGCTACATGCCAATCGAAGTTTTCACACTCTTCTGAAAGGCCGTCAAAATCTTCCACATAGAACATTTCACGTAAACTACGAGCACCATACCAGTAACTGATTTTGCGCTTTGAACTTAAACGTTTAAGTTGATCAAAGATATGTGAACGCATTGGTGCCATACCGGCACCTCCACCGATAAAGATCATTTCAGCATCGGTTTCTTTGGCGAAGAATTCACCATAAGGGCCCGAAACCTTCACTTTATCACCAGGTATTAGATTAAAAATCCACGAAGACATAATACCCGGCGGTATACCTTTACTACCCGGAGGCGGTGAAGCCACACGAATATTAAACTTGATAATGCCTTTTTCATCAGGGTAGTTAGCCATTGAGTACGCACGGATAGTTGTCTCTTCAACAGTTGAAACATTATCGAATACACCGAAACGTTCCCAGTCACCACGATACTCTTCCGGAATATCAAAATCTTTATAATTAACCGTATGCGGAGGGCATTCTAACTGCACATAACCACCAGCCCGAAAATCCACACTTTCACCAGCAGGAATCTCAAGAACTAATTCTTTGATAAAAGTAGCAACGTTTTCGTTAGACCGAACCGTTGTTTCCCATTGTTTAACACCAAAGAATTCCGGCTCAACTTCTATTTTCATATTTTGCTTAACAGGAACCTGGCAAGCTAAACGTGAATGTTCACGAATTTCGCCTTTGGTAAAGTGACCTTCTTCTGTAGGCAGTATAGAACCACCACCTTCTAATACATGACATTTACATTGAGCACATGTACCACCGCCACCACAGGCAGATGAGAGAAAGATGCCGCCCTCAGCCAGAGTTTGCAATAACTTGCCACCCGCTGGAACAGAAAGAGATCTCTCAGGGTCGCCATTGATTTCAATAGTAACATTACCGCTATTTACCATTTTTGAACGAGCAATAAGAATAATTACAACCAGTGCCATTACCACTACAGTAAACATCACTACGCCGCTAATAATTGTACCTAAATCCATCATTATTTCCTCAGCGTAATTAGATTGACATACCGCCGAATGACATAAAGCCAAGCGACATAAGACCAACAGTGATAAATGTAATACCCAAACCTTCTAGACCTTTAGGTACATCGCTGTACTTCAACTTCTCACGAATACCAGCCAAAGCGGTTATGGCTAATGCCCAGCCAAAGCCTGAACCCACACCATAAACTACCGATTCTGAAAAGTTGTAATCACGCTCAACCATAAACAGTGAACCACCTAAAATGGCACAGTTAACAGTAATCAGCGGTAAGAACACACCCAGTGCGTTATAAAGTGCTGGTACAAATTTATCGAGGAACATTTCAAGAATTTGTACGATGGCTGCAATTACACCGATATAACTCAAAAAGCCCAAAAAGCTAAGATCAATATCAGGATAACCGGCCCATGCCAAAGCACCATCTCTTAACAGGTAGGTATATATCAGGTTGTTTGCAGGTACAGTAACAGCCTGCACAACAACTACCGCAATACCTAAGCCTACAGCTGTTTCAACTTTCTTCGATACAGCAAGAAATGTACACATCCCCAGAAAGAAGGAGAGTGCCATATTCTCAATGAATACGGAGGTAATAAATAAACTAATATAATGTTCCATTAGTGTGACTCCATATGTTCATTTTGAGGAGCAAGTTTGAAATCTGGCTGCTCCTGCTGGTCTTTTTTGACCATACGAAGAATCCAGATAAAGCCGGCAATGATAAAGAATGCACTCGGTGGCAAAAGTAGTAATCCGTTAGGAATATACCAACCTCCATTCTCAACTGTATTAAGAACAGTGAATCCCATTAATGTACCGCTACCAAACAATTCACGCAGCACAGCAACAAAGATGAGAACTGCCGAATAGCCAAGACCATTACCAATACCATCAATAAAGCTTTTAACCGGAGGATTTGTCATCGCAAATGCTTCTGCACGACCCATTACGATACAGTTGGTAATAATCAAGCCAACAAATACTGAAAGCGACTTACTAATACCATAGACATAAGCTTGCAATACCTGATCAACCATAATTACCAGCGAGGCAATAATCGTCATTTGTACAATGATACGTATGCTGCTTGGAATAAAGTTACGAACTATTGCGATAAAAAAGCTGGAAAATGCAGTCACCACGGTAAGCGCAACACACATAACCAATGCAGTATTCAGGCTGGTTGTTACAGCTAGTGCTGAACAGATACCAAGAATTTGCAGAGCAATCGGGTTTTTACGAAGTATTGGTTCTATAAGAACATCTTTTGTACTTACTTCTGACATGTTTTATGCCTCCCCTGCTTTCAGGTTTTTAAGATAGCCAGCAAAACCTTGCTCACCTAACCAGAATTGAATCAGTCTATGCACACCTGTTGTAGTCAACGTCGCCCCACTTAAGCCATCAATAAAGCCAGGGCTGTTTGGGTTACCGTTTTTACGACCCACAACAATGTTCACTTCACCGTTTTCTTTTAAAGCCTTCTTACCGGGCCAGTAGCCTTTCCATTTCTCGGTATCAACCTTGGCACCAAGCCCCGGTGTCTCTTTATGAGAGTAGAAAGCCAAGCCACGAATAGTATTCACATCAGACTCAAGAACCAGAAAACCGTAAAGCGTTCCCCACAAACCATAACCATGCACAGGAAGTACAATAAGGTCTGGCTTGCCATCTTTCTCTAACAAATAGACTTTTGCGTATTTAGCCTGACGAATAATACCTGCAGGATCCTCTTCCATATCTATTGATAATGCAGGATCTTGTGATGCGGCACGCTGCTCATAGGTTTCAGGTGTAATACCCAAACCCTCAAGCTCAGCATCAGTTGCATATTTGCCTGTTTTTATATCAACCAGCTTTATAGAAAACTGCTTAAACAGCTCTGCAACATCTGCATTGGTATTTTTACCTTCTTCATACAAACCTGCCGCAGCAAGAATGTTTTTATTACGGTCTAAAAGTTTGTTTATCTCTTGTTGCGGTTTAAGCACAACAGCAACAGTAGAAACCAGTACCGAACAAACAAGACATAGAACGAAGGCGACGAGTAACGTATTTAATGCTTCTTTATTAAACATTGCGTGCTAACCTCCGTTTAACATTGGCTTGAACCACAAAGTGGTCGATTAATGGAGCAAACAGGTTAGCAAACAGAATGGCTAACATCATGCCTTCGGGGAAAGCCGGGTTGATCACACGAATCAGAACAACCATGAATCCGATCAATGCACCAAAGAACCACTTACCGGTATTGGTCATAGATGCTGACACCGGATCAGTCGCCATAAACACCATACCAAAAGCAAAACCACCCAAAACAAAGTGCCAGTAAAACGGCATACTCATCATAGGGTTGGAGTCTGAACCCATCGCATTGAAGATCAAGCTGGTTGCAACCATACCTAGTGTTGTACCTAACATGATTCTCCATGAGGCAATCTTTGTCCAAAGCAATGCAACTGCACCAATCAATATACAGAGTGTTGATACTTCACCAACTGAACCCTGAATATTTCCAAGAAATGCATCCATCCAGGTAACCTGGCTAGCTGCAATGCCTGCCATACCTTCAGTTGCTGCGATACCCAAAGGAGTTGCGCCGGTAAAGCCATCAAGGGCTGTCCAAACAGTTTCACCAGAGATGTCAGCAGGATAAGCAAAGAAAAGGAATGCACGACCTGTTAAAGCCGGGTTCAGGAAGTTTTTACCTGTTCCACCAAACACCTCTTTACCGATAACAACACCAAAGCTGATACCCATGGCTGCTTGCCATAATGGAATATCAGGTGGGCATATCAGGGCAAACAGTACTGATGTTACAAAAAATCCTTCGTTGATCTCATGGCCACGAACAGAAGCAAACAAAACTTCCCAGAAGCCGCCAACAATAAATACTGTCAGGTAGACGGGTAGAAAGAACACCGCCCCATACCAGAAACAATCCCAGATGCTATTAGCATCGTAACCTGCAAGCAATTCAATTAAGCAACCATGCCATCCGGCCACCGATGAGACATCTGGCATTGCAGCCATAGCCGTGTTTGCCTGAAAGCCCAGGTTGTACATACCATAAAACATTGCTGGAAATGTACAAAACCATACAGTGATCATCATTCGTTTGAGGTCAATACCATCACGCACATGGGAACCCGTATGAGTTACCGAGGCAGGTGAATAAAAAATAGTATC
>CBDUPD010000233.1:0-4889 GCA_965368985.1 uncultured Spongiibacteraceae bacterium
AACCTTCTCTATTAAGGCATGATCAGTAAAGTTCACCGGTTTTTGTTGAATCATTTCAAACATTTTTTCTTCAACAGGGTGATGGCAAATTTCAGGATATTGCTTTATGTAATCAACAATTTCCAATAACACATCCAGATTAAGCGACTGGCCTGTGAGCCCGCTCATGGATTTAATCTGCTGCTCCAATTGATACAACAGCTTTATCATATACCGATGATCTTCTTTTAAACCATCTACAACACTATACACTTCCATCATCCCCATTCACCCTGAACATGAATCAAACTGCCACCAATCTTATGCAATGAAAATGCAAATAACAACTCAAACCACTGAAGTAGCATACTTATTATTGTAAGTTTGATGCAGAGTGATATTCTTACCAGTATATAAATGAACTAATGGTCGCGTTATGAAAAACAACAATTTATATCAGCAAATACTGGTGGCTATCGATATAGAGCATGAACCGGAAAAGGTAATCGCCAAGGCTATGAATTTAGCTCAGACCGGGACAACCGTTAATCTGATTCATGTTATAACGCCCGTGAGTGATGCCTTGTATGCCAGTGGCTTAAGCCTGCTACCTCCGGTTATTGATATAGAAAAGCTACAGCAACAATCTATAGAAACAGCAAAAGATAAATTGAAAGACTTAGTCAGCTTATACGCTGAAAATAACATAGAATATGATGTTGTACTTGGTCAACCCGCCCGGGAAATCATTCAGGCTGCTGACAATCACCAGGCTGACTTAATCATTATTGGAAGCCACGGAAAACACGGCATTCAACTATTACTGGGGTCTACAGCCAGCGCAGTATTACATCATGCAAAATGTGACACTTTGGCTTTAAGGCTTTAACACATAGACTGAAGACTACGAAAATCAGGCTAACATAACTACTCTGATGCCTGGTCAATTATGTCATTGTCGTATCCGGTTTACTCTTATCATCTTTTTGGGTTTGATCAAACAATCGGATATCGACACCCAAATCAGCTTTAGAGTCTGAGTGCTCGATCGCCTCTTCTTTGGTAATAACGCCTTGCTTGTATAGATCAAATACTGAATGATCAAAAGTGATACATTCCGAATCATTTCTTGTCATCGCATCATGAATTTCATGAATTCTATTATGCTTGATCAAATCAGAAATATACGGCGAACACCTCATCACCTCAACAATAGGCACCCTTTTGCCGTCTTTGGAACGCACCAGTCGCTGAGCAATAATAAATTTTAGATGTAAAGACAATTCAAGAAGAAGCTGCTCTCTCTGGTCTTCTGGGAAAAAACCCAATATACGCTCAAATGCCTGGTTGGCGTTGTTTGCATGCAAGGTCGACACACATAAGTGCCCGGTCTCGGCATAAGTAACAGCATGCTTCATGCTTTCCCGATCACGCGTCTCACCCACCACAATAACATCAGGCGCTTGTCGCATGGCATTGCGAAGCGCATTTGAAAATGATTGCGTGTCTGTTCCTATTTCTCGCTGATCAACAATAGATTTATTATGTTGATGAATATATTCCACAGGGTCTTCAACACATAATATGTGACCGCTTATCTTACGATTACGATGATCAATCATCGATGCCATTGTTGTTGATTTTCCTGATCCTGCAGCACCGACAATAAGTATAAGCCCGCTATTTTCCATAATAAAATGTTGAAATGAAGGGGGTAACCCAAGATCTTTCAGATTTGGAATCTCGGATTTAATATAACGGGCTACCAGGGCATAATTGCCTCTCTGCCTATACAGATTTAAACGAAAACGACCTACCCCATCAATCTGTATAGCTTTATTTAACTCAAGCTCAGAATCAAAGGCTCGCATCTCATCAGGCGTTAAACATGAGTGCACAATGGTATTCATGTGTTCAGTATTCAATGGCTCGGCATTAAGCGCCTTGGTGACACCATCAATTTTGATACCAGGCCGAGCCCCTACACTTAAAAAGAGATCTGATGCATTGTGTGAAGCGACTTCTTTTAAATAGGATTTTAATTCTGTATCCATTACCTACACCCTTATTGTTTTAACCTCTCAAAGTCTAGCCCGAAAGCAAGGAATTGCCATGATATAAAGACGAAATTCATTTAATCTGGTTAGCTGGCAGTTGAAATATCGGATAAAACAACAATGTATTTTCTGGTCGCCCTGGCAACTGAATAACCTAACCAACAAAAATCCAAAGCCATTGCCAGAGACGAAATATAAATCAGTGATGGCTCAATAACTGATGACACCAACAACATATAAGCTGCAAGGTGTAAACGTAACTGCCATGCAGATTGTTTCGCAGAGATAATCTCATGCATATTCGGCAAAACTTTAAGATGCTTAATATCACCCTTACATTGCAGCTGCATATGCATATACAACAAAAATGGAACAATCTTTTGTAACATCCCTATTATAACTGAACAGGCAAAACCAAAAACAATGGTTATCCCGACAATCATATGCATTATTTGCCAATTAAAAGATAACTCGATCACTAACGGAAGAAAATAACGGCATAATAATAGCAACGACGCAACAATTAGACTCACCATAGCAACACGCCAGAAACTAACAGTGATATCTTTGATTTTTCTTTTTCGTTTTGTCAGCAACAACAATGTAGAACATGCATATACATTGACTGAAAGAAATAACACAACCAATAAAATAGCCTGGGTAATACCCGAATTATTAACAGTTAAAAGCAACAATACTATAAAGATCACTACTGGCAGCATTCTGGTTATTCTGGAAGGAAAACCAGGAGTCACATGAAACATCGGTATAACCTGATAGCTTACTCCCATCACCAATAACAGAACCCAGCCAACCAAACCCCAGGACAAATGCACATATGTCAGGTTTGGAATATTTGATAATATTGGATATCCTAAATAAGCTGCAGCCCTGCAAACACCGAGAATAATAGTTATTAACAGGCTTAATGCTGCAAAACGCACCGTGAATATTGAATCCCCACCACTAACTCTGGCGACCAATAATTTACCAAATGCACTTAAAAATATCACAAAACCAGCTAACAGTATGGGAACCGCAAACCAGAACAATTCATACTGTTCGAACAGGAACCCCAGAGAGAGAAATGGAACACCAATCAACAATGCGAGATGAACGACAGTTGCCACATAAGGCGTATAAGGAATTTGAAAACCACTAATAACCGGCAATAATTGGAAAAGGGCTCCCAGCATCACAGTAGACATAAAACCCAGCGTAATAAAATGAGTAGCCGCTAATAAAGAAGGTGTCCATTGTGAGTGTAAACCGGCTTCTGCTCCTGTCATCAGTGCAACTGCTGCCAACACTCCCATCCAGGGAGCTGTATTAAAAAAACGAAAGGGAATATGCATGGCGGGAATATTATCAAAAGATAAGCCTTGCATTCTCATCGATTAAACTCCAGATTCATTCCTTTTTTTAACACTCCACACCGTTGTAACTCTTCAAGGTCTTCAGGAAAGAAAATAATGATTTCATAAGCCGTTTTCTGGCCTTGAGTAACAACATAATTCAATGAAAGGTGTTTGATAAAATCAAATAATGGATAAGGTATCCTTCGATGAAGCATACGGTAGTATTCACCCGGTTTCATTTTGCCGCAAATAACGGTCGATTTTTCAAAAGGTATGGGATGCTCCATCTCACTGGCATCCAATACATGCTCAACTAACATGCGTTCTCGCTAATTATTGTTATATGAATATAACTACATCACTTTAGCTGCGCACCAAGCTGGGGCACAAACTGATCTAACATTGGATAGAGAATTTGCTCTTCTTTCATATTGTGCTGCTGCATTAACATCATAAAAGTCTCGGATAAACCCAAAAACTTTACACTATCTTTGCCTGCCAATGCTTCATTGATTTGGACAATCAATGCTCTCATTTGTTCATGCTCTGCCTTCATTACCTGTACTGGACCTGTTGGCCCACCGGCATTTTCAAGTGCAGGGAACAATAACCCCTCTTCTTTATCCGTAATATGCGCATCAAGTTCCGAGATAAAAGCATTCCACGATGCTTCTGCTGTTGACCAGTCTCCACTATCAACAGCACTTTCTGCCTTGGCAAATAATTCGTCACACTCTCTATGACCCAACTGCATTACTTCGGTAATTGCTACCATATAAAACCTTTAATTTTATTTATGATTAAATATAGTCCCTATTTATCAAGAACTCGCCAACAGCGCAACCCGTCTTATCAAGTCATAAATTTTATTCATAAAAAAACAATAAATTCACAACTTTATTAGACATAGGTCAAAAGAACGGAACAAAGAAACATCCCTAATCTATTGTAATAAACCCTATGAGATCAAGGGTAAAATCAGATTACCCGCGAAAAACGCTGCTCTTTGGCAGGCTTATGATAGGCATCAAAAACCATTGCTATATTCCGTAACAACAAACGCCCAAATGGTTGAACAATTATTTTCTGTGGCTGAATATCAATGAGATGATCTTCTGCCAACGGCACGAGCCGCATTAATTCATCTTTAAAATATGAAGAAAAATCGATGCCAAATTGACTTTCTATTGTTTGAAAATCAACAACTCCCTGACACATAAGGTCCTGAATAATCTCTCGACGCAACTTGTCATCTTCACTCAACCGATAACCCTGAAAAATTCCAAGACGACCTGCATCAATGGCATCAAAATAACCATGTTCAAAACGTTCATTTTGGCTATGACAGTTATTGATTTTACCAATAGATGTAACACCCATACCAATCATGTCAGTATCTGCGTGTGTAGAATAACCCTGAAAATTTCGCTGTAAAGTACCATTATCCTTTGCAATAACCAACTCATCATCAGGCAAGGCAAAATGATCCATGCCA
>CBDUPD010000234.1:0-4889 GCA_965368985.1 uncultured Spongiibacteraceae bacterium
CCTCACCAAAAATCTGTTGGAACAGATTTTCACGTAAGCCTGCAAAGCAGGTGAACTACATGGAAGTAGTTCATAAAACTTGTATATCTAGCTAGCTATAAAGATAAGCAGACAGGGCGCGTAATGTATAAGAGATTGTGCTTAAAGGCAATAGCTGTAATGGTATTGGGGCTTATAGAGTAGAAATAAAAAAAGCCCCAGCCGAAGCTGAGGCTTAAGTGTTTAACCAGGCTATCTATTTAAACTTTAACTACATCGATTTGTAGAGCTGCAATTCTAGAGCCTTCTTCAGCACTCTTTTGGTATTCTGCAATCTGATCAAAGTTCAGGTATCGATAGATCTCTTCACTCATGGTTTCGAGGTTTTGAGCATATTCCATATATTCTGCAGGAGTAGGCAGTTTACCTAGAATTGCCCCAACTGAAGCCAGTTCAGCAGAAGTAAGGTAAACATTGGCACCATCGCCCAAGCGGTTAGGGAAGTTACGTGTCGAGGTTGAAAGCACAGTACTGTTAGGTGCTACACGTGCCTGATTACCCATGCACAATGAGCAGCCAGGCATTTCGGTACGTGCACCGGCACGGCCAAAGATGTTGTAATAGCCTTCTTCCATCAACTGATGCTCATCCATTTTAGTTGGAGGAGTAATCCACATGCGGGTAGAAATACTACCGCCATGTTGCTCAAGAAGTTTACCGGCAGCACGGAAGTGACCAATATTGGTCATACAAGAACCAATGAAAACTTCATCAACCTTGTCACCGGCAACTTCTGATAATAATTTGGCATCATCAGGATCGTTAGGGCAGCAAACAATAGGTTCTTTTATGTCAGCAAGGTCAATCTCGATAACAGCAGCGTATTCAGCATCTGCATCAGCTTTCATCAATGATGGATTCGCTAACCACTCTTCCATTTTGCATGCGCGGCGCTCCAGAGTACGCGGGTCACCGTAGCCGTCTGCAATCATGGAGCGAAGCAGGGTGATGTTGGAACGCAGGTATTCAGCCGTTGCATCTTCTTCAAGTTGAATTGAACAGCCTGCTGCAGAGCGTTCTGCTGAAGCATCAGATAGTTCAAATGCCTGTTCAACTGTTAGATCTTTAAGACCCTCAATTTCAAGAATTCGGCCAGAGAAGAAATTCTTTTTGCCTTTTTTCTCTACAGTTAATAATCCCTGTTTGATTCCGTAGTATGGAATAGCATGTACCAGATCACGTAAAGTGATGCCTGGTTGCATGTCACCTTTAAAGCGAACCAATACTGATTCAGGCATATCCAGAGGCATAACACCGGTAGCCGCCGCAAAAGCTACAAGACCTGAACCTGCAGGGAATGAAATACCCATTGGGAAACGTGTATGCGAATCACCACCAGTACCAACCGTGTCAGGAAGCAACATGCGGTTTAACCATGAATGTATAACGCCATCACCTGGGCGAAGAGAAACGCCACCTCGAGTCATAATGAAATCTGGCAGGGTGTGTTGGGTGTCTATATCAACCGGTTTTGGGTAAGCAGCCGTATGGCAGAATGACTGCATGGTCAAATCAGCGGAGAACCCTAAACAAGCCAGGTCTTTCAGCTCGTCACGTGTCATTGGGCCAGTTGTGTCTTGAGAGCCAACAGTGGTCATTTTAGGCTCGCAGTAGGTGCCAGGGCGGATACCATCAACACCACAGGCTCTACCAACCATCTTCTGTGCTAATGAGAAACCTTTTCCGGTATCTTCTGGTATTACAGGTGTGCGGAACAGGTCGGTTGCGGGTAAGCCTAAAGACTCACGAGCTTTAGCTGTTAATCCACGGCCAATAATCAGATTGATACGACCGCCAGCTTGTACTTCATCAAGAAGAACGTCTGATTTCAATTCAAATTCTGACAGTACTTCACCTGATTCAGACAATATTTTGCCTTCGTATGGGCGAACTTCGATCACATCACCCATATTAAGTTTTTCTACGGGTGCTTCGAATACCAGAGCTCCAGCATCTTCCATGGTGTTGTAGAAAATCGGGGCCACTTTTCCGCCGATACAGATACCACCGCCACGCTTGTTAGGTACGCCAGACAGGTCATCACCGAAGAACCATAATACCGAGTTGGTGCCTGATTTACGTGAAGAGCCGGTACCAACAACATCGCCAACAAAAGCAACAGGTAAACCTTTCTGTTTTATTTCAGCAATTGTAGACATTGGGCCAGTAACTCCATGTTCTTCTGGGGTTAGGCCGTCACGGGTCATTTTAAACATGGCGCGAGCATGAAGGGGGATATCCGGGCGCGACCATGCGTCTGGTGCAGGTGACAGGTCATCAGTATTAATCTCACCAGAAACCTTGAATACTGCAACCTTGATACTTTCAGGAACTTTATCCTGGTTGGTAAACCATTCGGCGTCAGCCCAGCTTTGCATAACAGCTTTGGCATTTTCGCTACCGGCTTTGGCTTTTTCTTCAACATCATGAAAGGCATCAAACATTAACAGGGTGTGTTTTAGTTCTTCAGCAGCCAATTCACCTATATTCGCATCATCGAGAATGCTCACAAGCGTTTCGATGTTGTAACCACCGTGCATATTACCTAATAATTGAACGGCTGCATCTTTGCTGATAAGAGGACTGGAAGCTTCATCTTTGATAATGGCAGATAAAAAACCGGCTTTTACATAAGCCGCTTCATCAACACCCGGTGGCACACGGTCAGTTATTAGCTCAATTAGAGCGTCTTCTTCACCGGCAGGAGGGTTTTTTAGTAGTTCTACCAGATCAGCGACTTGTTCAGCTGATAGTGGTTTTGGTGGAATATCTAGCTCTGCACGTTCTGCAACATGGGCGCGATAGGCTTCTAGCACTTTGATTCTCCTCAAGTTTTTAGGGTACCCATGCATGCAGGATCACTGCGGCTGGGGATGTCGGCTCACTCACCGACGTTATTTAATCGGCGCCTATTATACGCATTTCGACCGAATAATTAAGGCAATATCTTTAGTCTTGTCTTTGAAGGTGACATGAATAAAAAAGTTGCCTGTTTCTCACTTTTACCAGTTATTAAGACAAAATGAGAGAAAAATCGTATAAGTACTTGCTGAATATGAAAAAAACCGTCTAAAATCATAAGTATATTTTTCTTTGTTACGGGTTTTAGTTATGAGTCTCCATAAGCTCAAGTTTTTTATTAGCATTATTATTACTGTATTTTATCTCTCTGCTTGTAGTGATAGCGGTGATGTTGAAGAAACAGGGGGTTCTGTTGATGCTGATATTGGGACTGTCGAAACCTGTATCGGAGTTTTAGGGGAGGGGGCAGATTGTAATGGAACTTCGTCTGGCGGTGATACTGCTGGAGATGATGGAGGTGATGGAGATGATGGAGGCACAACAATTCAGACTACTGTATCAGATGTTGTTTTACCTAATGACTGCTCTCCAGATGACTTGGCTGCATTGGGTGAGGCAAAAGAAGCTTCAAGAGTAATTGAGGGGTATATCACTTACGATCATGTGCCCATGGTTTTTGATGGTTCACTTGATTATAGTGGTATTGTTCAACTACCGGCAACTGGTGCTTCAATTACTGTAAGTGATTGTAGTGGTAAACAATATGATCAAAAAGAGATTGGTCTCAATCTTGGAATTGTTCAATCGAATGGTTACTATCAGCTTCGTGTCCCAGCTAATATAAGATTAACTATCACCTCAATTTCACCACAATATTCTTGGCTATTTTTTTCAGATCAAAAAACTATTAATGTTAAGGTTGTTGATAATACAAATGGTTCAGAAGTTTATTCGTATGGTGTTGCTGAAGAAATACCCGCAACTGCACTTCGTACACGTATTGATGTGAATATTCCATCAGGTTGGAGTGAGGGACGGCAGCGATATGTTGATACACGGTTTTCAGCCCCATTTGCTATTTTGGCTTCTTTGAGCATTTTACTAGAAGACGTAGTAAGAATTGAAAGTTCACAAGACATTACTGTTGCATGGAGTGAAGATAATATTACAGAAGGGGGGGATTTGACATCAGGGAAAATAGGAGCATCATTCTATAACCCAGAAAATGACACGATATACCTGTTGGGTGAAGAAAATGTTAATACGGATGAATTTGATTATTTTGTTCTTGCACGCATGATTGTTACAAGAAATATCTTGAAGTTTGGTGCACGAATTGAACAAATCTCCGGTATCTTTGAAGGTGAAGGTAAAGATATTCAATCTTCATTTGTGAGTGCAACTCATGGAATCAACGAAGTCGATGCGCTTCTTGATCCTCGTATCGCCTTTCGTGAAGGGTTTGCCATGGCTGCTGCGGTGGCAATGGTCTCTTCACACTTAGAAAACGGTATATCTACTTATATTGATACCAGAGGTGTACAGGCATCAATGTCAGATTCTGTTGTCATTGATCTTGAAAACCCAACGATACTCAATAGTGGTTGGTATAACCAATTATCCATATCGGCAATTATTTATGATTTGTTAGATGATACTCCTGCAGAGGATGCTGTTAATCTTCCACAAAACCTATTATTTGAGGCACTCAAGGAGAGTTCATCTGGGACAACCTTTAATACAATATTTTCTTTTATTAATAGTCTTAAACGTGCCTCTTATATTGAACCAGCTGAAAATGAAGATTTAGATGATACTGAAATTGCTTTGTCTGATGCACAAGAGCTATTGGTCGATAATATTGTATCGAAGTATGGCATTTCCTTTATCAATGATAAAGATGACTATCTTGATGATGATGTTGAAATAGAAAACTATAAAAAAGAAAATGCTGCATTGATTGAAGAAAATGGGGGTTATAGAACGATATTTGGTAATGGAGACTCAGGGGTATTTGCTACCAATGAATCTAACAACATGGGCGTTAT
>CBDUPD010000235.1:0-4853 GCA_965368985.1 uncultured Spongiibacteraceae bacterium
GGATGACGCTGTTGTTGTTGCTGCCGATGTGCTTGTTGACGCTGATAAAGGAGTCGAGGCTGCCAAATGGATTACGGAAAGAACAGTTGCTGCACTTTGTGCTATGCAGTTGGGTGTTGCAGATCAGTCGATGCGTATAACAGCAGCTTATACCTGTGAGAGAGTGCAGTTTGATGTGCCTATTGGTTCATTTCAGGCGGTGCAACACAGGGCTGCTGATTGTTTTATCGATGTGCAGTGTTTGAAGCTGACAACCTATCAGGCTGTTTCTCTTCTCGATGCAGGCAGGGATGCAAGCAATGAGGTGTTGATTGCAAAGATCTGGGCAGGAGATACCGGTCATCGTGTTAGCTATGCGTCACAGCATTTACATGGAGGAACGGGTATTGATAAAGACTATCACTTATGGCGTTATTGTTTATGGGCTCGTCAAATTGAAATGGTTTTAGGGTCGTCTGCTGCTTTGCTTGCTGTATTAGGTAAAAAGATTGCTGCAGGAGAAGCTTACGCTGAATGATGTTGTTTTGTAATAGCTTAAAAAGCTGCGATAAAAAGCCGCTTTTTGAATTGTTATTTATATATTATGGTTGGTAAGACTGCTTGGCATTTAATGTTCGATATTTCTTTATTGATAAAATATAACGTTTTAGCATTGTTTCTACAGATTTTTTGGTGATGGGTTTCAGTAGTAGTTCATCCATACCGGAGTCATAGCAATGCTGTAGCTCCTGATGCCATGTGTGCGCAGTTAAGGCGATAATAGGTGTGCGAACCAGTTTGTTGTTGTTCTCATAGTCACGTATAACTTCTGTGGCTTTAAAACCGTCCATTGCCGGCATTTCACAATCCATAAGTACAACATCAATCTCATGGTGGCTGTCTTTATAGTAGCCTACTGCCTCTATACCATTACTTACAACGACCAGATTCGTGCCGAGTGCCCTTAGAATGCTTTTGATGACGGCCTTGTTAACTTCATTATCTTCGGCAACCATGATGTTCATTACCGGCAAGTTGATGGTATCTTCATCTTCTTCAATAACTTCAGGCTCCGGCTGTTTGTTAGTTTCAGGTAAGGGAATCGCAAACCAGAATGTTGAGCCCTCACCAACCAATGAGTGAACGCCCATTTCCCCATTCATTATATTGACCAGTTCCCTGCTGATGGCAAGTCCAAGGCCGGTACTGCTTTCTCTTCCTAAATTATTGCTGGTGGCTTGTTCAAAAGGTTCAAATAATCGCTCCTGGTCGCTCATAGAGATGCCTTCCCCTGTATCAAATACCTCGAAGAGTATTTTATCTTCTAGAGTGGATACCCGAACTTTTATACTGCCCTTGTTAGTATATTTTACCGAATTACTTATAAGGTTGATCAATATCTGACGAATACGATGTGGGTCACCAATAGAAAATTCTGAAATATCATCTTCGATGTGATTTTCAAGTGTTAATTTCTTTTCTTTGCATTGCAACTCGAAGATGTGACATACCCCGGAAACGAGGTCTCTAATGGAGAAGTTTTCCTGGTTTAACTGGAGTTTCCCTGCCTCCATTTTTGAGTAGTCAAGAATGTCGTTGATAATTTGACCAAGTGCTTCAGCACTAGCATGGATGATATCTATGTAGTGACGGTTAGTCTCATCTTTTATGCGCTTACTTAATAAGTCTGACATACCCAGTATACCATTCATTGGGGTACGGATTTCATGACTCATACGAGCGAGAAATTTTGTTTTTGCTTCTGCCTTTGCTTCTGCGACTGTTTGACGGGTTTTGAAAGCACTGATTCGACTGGCCAATGCCATTGAAAGTAAAACAACTTCGACAGCATGTGCTATTTGAACGGCAGTAAATGTAGGTATAGAGAAGATGGGGGCAATCGCTTCGTGTACCATGGTGAGTGTGGTTACCAATAAAAGAATAGTCCATGCTGTAGTATATATTTTAGATGCAGCATCTCCCTTTGTCTGAATAGTTCTAATACCACAATATAAACATATGAGATAGATAGGGATAGAAGTGACAGTAAGTATGCGTACAATTTTAACCTGTAATGCAAACGGCACCATGAGTATGATAATGAACTCAAGTATTATAGAGATACCTAACAAGTTGAGTATTGTTGTTAATTTTGGATGAGCGGTTTTTAACGATAAAAATTCAACACTAAACCAGGCAGCAAATGACAGCATTAAAGCAAGCCCTACAAAGGTAAGCTGCTGATTTATCCATGGATGATTTGGCCATATTAATTGATAGTTATAGCCGGAAATACAGAGAAAGGTGATTAAGGTTCCCGTGACAAAGATGGAATAGTACAGATAGCTATATTCCCGGGTCATCAGAAATACAAACAGATTATAAACCACCATGACGAAAATGATGCCAAAATAAAAAATCTCCCATATGTCTATAAGATGGGTTGTTTTAAAGAATGCATCCTCAGACCATGCTGTTGTTCTGTGTAATAAATCGTGAGTGCCAAATTTGCTGGAGATATAAATATCACTGGTTTCTCCGGCTTGTAGAGAAAGTGGTAGAACATAGTAGCGATGTTTTATCGGCCGTTCATTAAACGGTTTTACAGTACCCAGGTTGTATACAAGTTGAAAATTCCCCTGTTTTGATTGCCAAACATCGAATGAAGTCAGTTGTGAATTATCCTGAACAAAGACAAAATCAATCGGCTGATTACCTGAATTTCTTACTCTGATTCGTATCCATGAGGTTTTGTCCCGGAAATTATTTACCTTTATTTTGGATGCAGTTTTCCATTCAGAGGAATTGGCAGCTACCTTGATATCCTGAATAGAACGTTCCGTTTGTAAAAAGCTGAAATAGGGTAGCAAGTTGATTTGTTGTTGCTGTTCTATGTTTGCAACATCAAGTGTCGGGATTTCAGTGTTTACTGAAGCAAATGACGGTTGGCTCAGGAAAAATAATAGAAATAGAGAAAGGAGAGTGGCCTTTTTTCTGGTAATAGTATTCTTGGCTACAGACAAGCTGAGCAGAATGGTTCTTGCTTGATATTTTTGCCTTGAATCATCCATTATATATCTATGCTAAATATCGTTTTACTCTACAGGAATGTAGGTGATTTTTTTAATAAAATCAAATTGTTATATTGTTATTTTAAAAGAGCTAAAGCTCCAGGGGAGCTTTAGCCTGTATGTTATTGGAGAATTTATCAGGATAAACGTTCGGCAGTGAACTCAAGCTCTTTTTTAGTACCCTCTTCACAGTTACCTTCAATAAACTTTTCTACTTTTTTACCAATCATGGGGATTTTTGCTTTTGGGCTATATGAGATTGTATAAATACAGCCGTCGCCGTCGGGTTTTAAAGTCATGTCTGTTTTAACAGTAACAGGTTGCCCCTCAACGTCGTATGTTCCTTTACCGATAAAGCTCTCGCCAATTTGTTGCCATTCTTCTTTCATGGTAATCGCTTGTTGGGGATTAAACATTTTGGCTAAAAATGCGGGAAGATCCTGTTTTACTTCCCGGCGCATTGTTATCAGTATTTTGCCGTTGTCATCTTCCTCTATTTCGGCGTCAGCACTGATTTCGCCTAATGCCATTGAGCGTTCTACTAAAAAGTCAGGGTCACAAAAAAGATCAAAAACATCGTCTACAGAGTGTGAAAAAGTAAATTTCAGGCTCATTATTATCCTCGTCTACTGGTTGTTTGTTTTGGGATTGATGAATTGCGTAGCGTGACATTTTCTTTTGGTATCTGCAACAAGGGTTTTAGTGTTTTCCACACTCGTTCCATCAATAGGGGCTGGGCTTCTGCGGTGGGATGCATGCCATCAGTCTGAATAAGGTTTTTGTCATCCATTAAGCCGTCGAGGAGAAAAGGTATAAGGCTAATATTGTGTTGATTATTCAGGCGTTGAAATACCTGATAGAAAGTTTCCGTGTAGCGCTTACCGTAGTTTGGCGGGATACGCATACCAGCAAGGATCACTCTTGCATTATTGGAGAGGCTATATTGAATCATTTGACTGAGGTGGTTCTGCATTTTTTTTAATGATTGACCACGTAGTCCATCATTGGCGCCGAGCTCAAGAATAACGATATCAGGTTGATGTTTTTTAAAGGTTTTTTCAAAACGATCAAGGCCGCCCCGGCTGGTTTCGCCACTTATACTAGCGTTGATAAGCTTGTATTGCGTATATTGTTCTGCGTGTAATTTCTGCTTTAACAGGTGGGGCCAGTCTTCATTTGCTTGCAGGCCATAACCTGCGCTCAAGCTGTCACCAAATACCAGAATGGTGCCTGTATGACCAAGTTGGCTGTGTAAAAACAACACAATAATAGTTAACAAGTGTCTGATGGTTTTGATGAGTAATTTCTTCATGTAACAATATTAGATTCTGGATAGATAAAGCTTTATATTTCAGGTCGTATAACCAATATATCGGCAACTGGTGAATATTCAATGATTGAAGTTGAAAATCTTGCTCAACGCGTGGCTTATGGTGATGAGCAGATCTGTATTCTTGAAAAGCTTAATCTCTCTGTCGCTGATGGTGAGTCAGTTGCTATAACGGGAAGCTCAGGTTCTGGAAAAACGACCTTGCTGGGTTTGTTAGCAGGGCTGGACGTGCCCAGTGAGGGTAGTGTCAGGGTTGCTGGTGAATTGATCAGTGCGATGAGTGAAGATGACCGGGCCAGATTCAGGGCAAGTCATGTGGGGTTTGTGTTTCAGTCATTTCATTTGCTGCCCAGTCTCACAGCACTGGAAAATGTTGCCTTGCCTCTGAATTTGTCCGGTGATAAAGATGCCATGTTACAAGCACAGCATTTTTTGGAGCAGGTAGGTCTTTCACACCGCATTAAACATTATCC
>CBDUPD010000236.1:0-4852 GCA_965368985.1 uncultured Spongiibacteraceae bacterium
AAGGGCTGTATGCAATAGGCAATACATCAGCTTCGGTTATGGGTACGACTTATCGGGTGGTGGTAGCACGATTGGGCCAGCCATGACGTTTGGGTATGTAGCAGCGATGCATGCTTCCGGAAAGTTAGCGGGTGAGTAGCCTGTTTTTTTAATGGTGACTATTTTTATGGTAAACACAATAATATATAAGTATACTTCAGTATACACATACAATATGGAATCGGAAAAGTGACTGATAGCATACCCCTAAACAGAATAGAGAAGCGAAAGATTGAGTTTCAGGAAAAGATTACCCAGGCGGCTTTAAAGTTATTTGAGGAGCAGGGTGTTGCTGATACCAGTGTGGCTTCAATTATTAAAGAGGCTGATATTGCCCATAAAACCTTTTTTAATCACTTTCCTACAAAAGATCATCTACTGGAGCATATTGTAAGCTCTAACAGTGAATATGCCTACTCGGTTATTAAAGAGGCATTTAAGCGTCATACAGAGCCGCAAAAAAGAATTGAATACTGCTTTGTTAACTTTGCCAAGGCACTTGAATCGCTGCATCCACATTATAAAGAATTGCTTAGCTTTTATCTGATGGGTTCTTCCGGTGCCAGTGATTTGCGAGTCTCTCAAAAAGAGAAGTTTAGTGATGTGGTTAACCAGATACTTACAGAGGCTAAAGCACAGGAAATGCTTCGCCCCGGATTTAATGTTGAGACGCTTACCGATATCGTTGTAGGTATTTATGTATCAACATTGTTTAACTGGAGTGTTGAGGATGATTTTCCATTGGTGACAAAAATGAAAAAGGCCATCAAGTTTATCAATGCAAGTGTATTTATTGATGATTAATGCATGTTAATTGAGCGTTTTTGTAATTTACATGATCTTTCTTGTCGGTATACTGTAGTATATAAAGATATGAAAATATACTCATTGTTGAGTGGGTATAGAAAATGCTAAAAGAATCAAATAGTTAAAAATATAATCGTAACTGATTAAATAGAGGAGTCAAAAATGTCAGAAGAATTAGATATCAGCACAGAGAACTGTACCATCGAAAAGAAAGGTCATGTAATGATTGTTACATTGAACCGTCCAGAAGCAAAAAATGCTCTCAATGGCCCGATGATTGTTGGTATGTATAAAGCCTGGCGTCGTCTTGATGAAGATAATGATCTGCGCGTGGCAATTTTGACAGGTAAAGGTGATACCTTCTGCGCAGGAATGGATCTGAAAACCGGTCCTGATGGTGGTGATGATGCCAACATGATGGCTGAGATGATGAAAGAAGTTCCTGATATTCACTGGCAGGCCTTATTACGTCATAACCAGCCCAAGAAACCGGTTGTTATGGCGGTTGAAGGCTTTGCATTGGCTGGTGGTACAGAGATACTTCAGGGTACCGATATCCGTGTAGGAGCCGAAGATGCTGTATTTGGTGTTACTGAGTGTAAGCGTGGTCTGTTCCCGTTAGGTGGTTCTACAATTCGTTTACGTCGTCAAATTCCGTATGCATTGGCTGCTGAAATTCTTTTGATGGGGCGTCATGTTACCGCCCAGGAAGCTAAAGAGTGGGGTTTGATTAATCGTGTTGTACCTAAAGGTCAGGCGTTAGAAGAGGCTATGAAAATTGCTGAAGAGATTGCTAATGATAATGCGCCCCTTTCAGTTCAGGCAATTCTGAAGTCGCTACGTGAGTATCAATTTGATCTGTCTGAGAAAGAAGCTTTAGCCAAAGAAGAAGAGCTCGGCTGGACAATATTTGCTACTAAAGACTCTAAAGAAGGTATGAAAGCATTTAAAGAAAAAAGAAAACCTAACTTTATTGGTGAATAAACCCCCGTCGTCATACCGGCGAAAGCCGGTATCCAGTAGGTATTGATTTTTTATTATGTAGATTCCGGCTTTTGCCGGAATGACGAGAACCCTAGAAATAATTGCAAAGAGAGATCGTGAAAGGAAAATAATATGGCCAAGATTAAATCATTCGGTGCCTACGTTCCCTTATTAAGGTTAGCCAGAGACAAGATGGCGGATGCCTGGGGTATCCCTGCTGTTCCCGGTGAGCGTTCGGTAGCAAATATTGATGAAGACAGTATTACCATGGCAGTAGCTGCCGGAGCAGATTGTTTGACCGGTATTGATCCATCGATAATTGATGGTTTGTATTTTGCCACAACGACAGCGCCTTATATTGAAAAACAGTGTGCAGGTGTTATTGCTGCAGCTCTTGATTTGGGCGCTGATATAAATACGGCTGATTTTACAGGCTCTTTACGCGCTGCCTCATCAGCACTTAAGGCTGCGTTCGATGCTATCGATTCAGGCTCATCCAAAAATATTCTGGTGGTTGCTGCTGATTGTCGTTTGGCAGAACCAGAGCAGATGTTAGAGCAGCTTCTGGGTGATGGTGCTGGTGCAATATTGGTTTCCAATGAAGGTGCAGCGACTGTACGTGGTTTTAATTCGGTTGTTGGTGAGCAAATAGGGCCGTGGCGTCGAAGTAAAGATGCCTATATACGCTCTTTTGAGGCCAAGGCTGAAACACAATATGGCTATATTCTTAGTGCAGTAAAAGCGGGTAAGGATATTCTTGAAAGTGAGGATATTGATCCTGCCTGTATTTCTCATAGTGTGATTACAGCAGGTGACCCCATCAATGGCGGCAGAATTGCGGGCAGCATCGGAGTTGACCCAACCAAGGTTGAAGATGTTATGTTCTTCTCGGTGGGTAACCCGGGTGTACCTCTGGTATTGATGATGATGGCCAATGCGCTTCAGCAAGCCAAGGCAGGAGATAAACTGTTAGTTGTTAATAACGGTGATGGTGCAGACGCTTTTGTTGTAGAACTTGATGAAGAGTTTGCTGCTGTAGAAGGCCGTAAGGGTTTGATTGGTCATCTGTTCCAGAAGCGAGATCTTGGGCATTACACTGACTATGTTCGTTTTCGTAAGTTAATGAAAAAAGAAGAAGTTGATCCTAGAGGTTCGGCGGTTACCTATTGGCGTGATTCTGCAGCGGCATTGAATCTGCATGCGGGCAAGTGTCGAAACTGTGGAGATGTGAATTACCCCAAGGGGAGAATTTGTGGCAAGTGTTTTACCAAAGATGAATTTGATGTCTTTAAGTTAGCTAAAACAGGCACAGTGTTTACTTACACGCTTGATCATATCGAAGCGGGTAATTATGTTAATCAGGCTGTGCCGCGAGTTGTTATCGATATTGATGGCGGGGGCAGGTTGTTTCTTTCAATGACTGATGCTGATCCTGAGGATGTAAAAATTGATATGCCTGTTGAACTTGTTTTCCGTCGTTTGCATGAAGCGTCGGGTTTCTATAACTACTACTGGAAAGGACGGTGTATACCAGAGGCTGTCAGCTGATTTCAGTAATAAATTTTAATGAATACCATGTAGTAAAAGCCAGGTAGTTAGAGAAAGAAGATTGCCGAAAGGTAAGAGGAAAATCTTATGGGTAGTATAAAAGATAAAACAGCAGTTATCGGTGTTGGTTGTACCAGGTTTGGTGAACACTGGGATAAAGACCATGAAGACTTACTTGTGGAAGCAGCTTATGAGGCGATGGAAGATGCAGGTATTACACCTGATGATATAGAAGCTACATGGGTGGGTAATCTATATGACTTTACCGGTTTGAGTGGCGGTGTAGCTGCAGAGCCGTTAAAAATGTTTGGTAAGCCGACAACGCGTGTAGAAAATTTTTGTGCCTCGGGTATGGATGCGTTTCGTAATGCCTGTATGGCTGTGGCATCAGGTGCCTATGATTGTGTAATGGCCTGTGGTGTTGAGAAGTTGATGGATGTTGGTGGCACAGGTCTTCCGGTAGATATGGGGCATCCGATTATTCGTGGTTCCAGTGCGCCGGGTATGTTTGCATTGGCGGCAACCCGTTCATTTCATGAATATGGCTGGACCAAAGAAGACCTGGCGCATGTGGCAGTGAAAAATCACATCAATGGTGCTCTGCATCCCAAAGCACATTTTCGACGTGAAATTACCCTTGAAAAAGCCATGAGTGCGCCAATGATTGCCTGGCCTTTGGGTCGCTTTGATTGTTGCGCTATGTCAGATGGTGCGGCTGCAGTAATAATTACACGAGCTGATCTTGCCAAAACAACCAGGCGCAAGCATGACCATGTATTGGTTAAATCAAATCAGATGGTGAATGAGGCAATGCTGCCCATGTATCGTCGTGATTTTGACTTTTTGGGTTTTGATGCAACGCGGTTGGCTGCTAAAAGAGCTTATGAAGAAGCGGGTATTAAAAACCCGGCTGAAGAGATAGCTTTGGCAGAAGTGCATGACTGCTTCAGTATTACCGAAATTATGAATATTCAGGATCTGGGTCTTTGTGAGCAGGGTGATGGTGCCCGCTTTATCAAAGATGGTGATGCCAATGTTGATGGCAAGATCGCTATTAATCCCAGTGGCGGCCTGAAGTGTTTTGGACATCCTATCGGCGCTACCGGATGTCGTATGATTGTTGAGGTGACTAAACAGATACAAGGTAGGGCAGAAGGTGCCCAGGTGGCTAATGCTCGTTTGGGTATGGCGCAGAACCTGGGTGGAACAGGCTCAGTCTGTTCGCTGACAATTTTAGGCGCTGCTGAGTAATCTGCTTTGTAGATCGGGAAAAAAATCGTATGGAACGATTTTTCAAGAGCGTAACGAGCCTTTAGGTGAGTCTCAGGATGAGACGAATAATAGCCCGAACTATAAGGAATTGAGCAAGGTTTAACCAGTATTAACAAGCTGCAATGAAGATAGTGTTAATTACTCTTGATTGAAAAAAAATAGACTGTAGTATACGTCCGGATGGTGGTCTACGCTGATGGAC
>CBDUPD010000237.1:0-4837 GCA_965368985.1 uncultured Spongiibacteraceae bacterium
AAACCCTGATTCCTGAAGAATGGTATCCTGCTGCCGTGGGTGATGCAGAAACCTGTGCGCAGCGCTGGGTTGATCAGTTTGATGCTGGTGTAGATGGTATTGCTATTCACGCGAGCACACCCGAGCAGTTCGAACCGGTATTAAAAGCGTATGAAAAAATACGAGATGCCAGTAAATTTGAAGGTCGTACTAATCGACCTTGCTAATAATTTTGCCGGAGGGGTTCCTGCAGTCAGGAAAAGCCATTTGTTTGAGCGAAAAGGTCATGATGAAAATGTACAAATGAGAGTAAACTGCTTTTTTAATTAAAGATGTTAATCCGAATTTCTGAATTAAGTGCAGGAAATCAAATAGGGGAGTATTACAGTGGAAGCAAAAGTTGCAGTAGTTACCGGTGGCGCTAGTGGTATGGGGCAGATTTATGCTCGTCGTATGGCTGCCAGCGGAATAAAAGTGGCTGTTATTGATGTGAATGATGAGGCGTTGGCAAGTACTGCAGCAGAGTCTGACAATATCACTGCCTATAATTGCGATATTACCAATATCGAAATGCTTGATGGGGTAATTGCAAAAATTCGAGAAGAACTGGGCACGATTGATCGTTTTGTTCATTGTGCAGCTATTATGCCAACCTCTCGCCTTAATGATCAGCCTGTTACGTTAATGCATAAGATTATGGAGATTAATTACGGCGGCACCATCAATGTTGTTAAAGCTGTATTGCCAGATATGCAAGAGCGTAAAACCGGTGAGTTTATAATATTTGGTTCGATTGCGGCGTGGGTGCTCTCACCGGATTTAGGTGCATACGCTGCAAGTAAAGCGGCCACCAATGTATTTGCAGAGGTGTTGATTGAGGAAAATCGCGGCAGTGGCGTGAATATCATGTTGGTGTGTCCACCGATGGTGAATACGCCCTTGTTAAAGCAGGCGACAGAAAACTCAAATCCCAAGGCGATTCGTGACTCTATCGAAAAAGGTCGTTTGGCTGATCCTGACGTGATGATTGACGAGGTGGAAAAAGGCCTTAAAAAAGGTACCGAGATTCTATTACCGGGCATGGAGGCAAAGATCCTGTCGCGTATGCGCCGTTATACACCAAAATTGTTGTGGAAGATTATCTGGCTTTCAATGAAAGAATAATTCACGAAAGCTATTTTGCTCCCATGCGGCGTTATAAGTGTGCCCAATCAGTTACATACTTAATGTATGCTCCCTCTTTGCGCGCACTTAAGCCTTGCCTGAAAGCAAAATATTCTTCCGTGACTGGGCGCCTATTTTAAAACTATTCCTTTCCTTATCTTCATGAATACCCCTTTAATGGCAGATGTGAGTACGCTACACTGCGCAAAGTTATTTTTTATTAAAACATATATTTTGAAGGTCTTTTATGAGTGATAAACCTGAAGTATTTGGTGAATTTGAAGAGATGCTGAATCTTGAGGGCAGCCTGATTGCTTTCGAATTTACCATGCGTGATGCAAAAGAAGTTGAGATTGATAGTAATGTGGGCAAAGAGCCTATGGTATTTCAATCTGGCGTTGGTGAAATGATGCAGGCAGTTGAAGATGCTCTGGTAGCGATGGAAGTTGGTGAGGCCAAGCGTATTACGGTATCGCCAGAAGACGCTTATGGTGAAGTGTCACCCGAAGCTTTCAGGGAATTTCCGGCTGATATGATTCCTGAAGAAGCGCGTCAGGTAGGACGTAAAGTGATGTCACGTGGACCTGATGGCGAAGAGAGAATGGTTGATGTTGTTGGAGTAACTGATGAAATGGTTACACTGGATTTCAACCATCCCCTGGCTGGAATGACCCTGTTTTTTGATCTTAAAGTTATTTCTAACGACCCACTTAAGTAAGCTTGTTTGCCTGATGTGCCAGGGCAGCAAGACAAGGTCTCATTATCGTGATGTTTAAAAAGTCATTTTACATCTTGCAAATATGTGCCTGTTTATTGCTCGTCAATAGTGTTTCGGTTTTGTCTTCAGAACATAAATCGGTCAGTTTCAATTTTGAAACAGCAGAAGGTGGAAGCTTTAGTGAAACTGCTGTTATGGCATTTGAAGCCTATATGGCAGAACAGCAATGCCCGGCTCATGTAGTAATTGATCAAGCCGATGAGGCCTCCCTCTTTTTATTTTCTGCCAGGCCGGCACATAAAGAAAACACAGTGAAATATCAGAACTTTCTGAATGTCGTTACTTATAAAGACCTGCCGTTAACATCAGCAATACTGGTACATGCAAGTACCGGTATAGATAGTCTGGAAAGTCTAAAGGATGCTCGTGTGGGTTATATATCTAACGCAAGCTATATGGGTTATGAAGTTCCCGTTCGTTTATTCAGTGATGCAGGTGTTGTCATTGATAAGAAAAAAGTCTATTTGACGAGCAGTCATGATGGTGCAATAGGTTTATTGCTGCATAAAAACATATTTGCTGCTGTGTTGGCAGGTCCCTTGGCGCATCGCTGGGCAAAAGCCAATAGTCTGAAGATTGTCGCTGAGAGTGAGCCGCTGGATATAGGCAGGGTGTTAATTAGTAAGTCTGCTGACCCTGAGCTGGCAGAGAGATGCCATGCTGCATTAGTTAATTTGAAAAGAGCTACGCGCAGTGATAAGCGTATGAATGTTTTTCCACGCTGGGTCGAAGGCTTTAAATCAGTAAGATAAAAGTGTTTGGTAATAAGCAGATGCAGGAGGGAGTACTACTTGACTCCCTTTTCGATAAGGAAAGGTGCGAACGCCTTGTCATGTTCCTGAATATGCTCTTTAATCCATTTTTGTAAAAACAGCATCACCTCCATAGAGAGCATTCGTTCTCCCTGCTCAATTTTTTGTTTAATATTGGCAACCTTGCTTACGAGTTTGGAGTGTTGGGCAATATGAGTTTCTTTATTGGGATACCCATATTTGGATAATAAGTCTTCTTCGTACTTGAGGTGATTCTCAGTGTAATCTGTAAGATCTCCAAGCAAAATTTCCAGGGCATCATTGGCTCTGCCTACAGACATCGCCAGATGTAAGTTGTTAGTAAGATCTACCAGACTTTTATTCTGAGCATCAATTGATTCAATACCAAGGCTTAAGTCATTATTCCAATCTATTAGTGCCATACATTCTCTTAGTTCTTATTGTTATAAAAAGAAAGAATTCTTATATTGATTTAATCATACTAATCAATTTGTAGCTAATAGTTAACCTTTATACAATATTTTTTTATATTCATTCATGCGTAGATATGCAGCATATTTACACTGTAATACATACTCAGGAGTATGAGGGTAATGGAACTTCTATAAGATATTTATTTGATTTAGTGGTAATAGAGATTGGAAATTCAGGCGGCTTATAATTGTGTGAAATAAAAATAGGCCTGATTGAATTTTCAATCAGGCCTACTTGTTTTAACAGCTTCTTTGAAGTGGTTTAAATGCCTTTGTATTCAGGCTTTCTCTTTTCAAGAAATGCAGTAGTACCTTCTTTGGCGTCAAGTGTCGATGCAACAACTACGCCGGCAACACCTTCGTAATCAAGAATCTCTTCAAGAGTGGCGCCTTGTACACTCATGTGAATCATGCGGCGAGCCATATCAACAGCCACACTGGCGCGATCTGAAAGTGACTTGGCGTAGGCTAACGCTTCTTCAAATACTTTGCCATCTTCACAGAACTCATCAATGATGCCTAAATCAACACATTCCTGCCCTTTAAACATTTTGGCAGTTTCTACCATCATTAAGGCGTTAGACAGACCGACAACTTTTGGCAAGAAGTATGACATGCCACAATCAGGCGCCAATCCAACTTTTGTAAATATTGCTGACATCTTAACAGTTGAGTCACCAAAGCGACGATCACAGGCACAGGCATATGCAAGGCCAGCACCAACAGCAGGACCTTCTATGGCAGCAATAACCGGCTTATCAACAGCCAATAATTGACGAGCCACTTCAAAGTAAGTGCCACCGGGTGATTTACGTTGTGAGCGAGGAATTGGGCGTGATGCATCTGAAGTGCCAGGCATTGGACGATCACTATCACCAGACAGGAAATCAACATCGCCGCCAGTTGAGAATGCACCATTGGCACCGTGAATGACTACGCTGCGTACTTCATCGTTATAACGAATATCAACAAGTAACGCTGCGAGCTCGCCAGCTTGTTCCCAGCTGATAGCATTGAGTTTGTGAGGACGGTTAAGGGTAATAATACCTACGCCATCTTCAATGCGAAATAGAGTCATATTTTCTTCTTTAGCCATCAGGGTTCTCCAGTAATTTTTTTAGCTTTGCCTATAAAAGTCAGGTCAGGAAATTGTTTGAGGTAAGTTTTATGTAGATTTAAGCAATGGGTATAAAACCAAATATAATTTCTGTCATCCCCGCGCAGGCGGGGATCTTAATTTTTAATGGCCTGAGCCAATAGATTCCCGCTTGCGCGGGAATGACAGAAGCTTGATTAGCCATTTACTTTAATGACGTGCTCGGCAAAACCTTCAAGGTAAGCGCGTTTTTGGTCAAGTGTAGTATCAGGGCCAATAGTGAATGCAAATGGCAGGCTAACAGTACCGGTAATGCCTGCATCTTCCATGCGTTTGTAATCATCAGCCGTGCATTCGCCATAGACAGGCGCAATAATATCAAGTGCTTCACCAGCACGATCAGTTGCAGCACGCATTTCTGTTAACTGCTTGGCAGTCGCGATAGCATCGTCAAGTGTCTGGCCAGGGCCTAACCAACCGTCACCTTTTTCTACAGTACGACGAAGAGCAGGTTTGCTTAAGCCTCCAAGATAAATGGGAACGGGTCTTTTAGGTACAGGAGACATGGCAACTT
>CBDUPD010000238.1:0-4828 GCA_965368985.1 uncultured Spongiibacteraceae bacterium
GGAATTGCAGCTAAACTCTGAAGTGATTCTTGGGCAGAAAGCTTATCATTAAATGTTAATGCCGCCGTGTTATTAACACCTATCACTTGAGCATGACTGGTTAACAACTCAATAACTGCATCTTTTCTGTTAAAATAATCATTAAGCATACCCGAAAAAGTCATCATGGCAATCAAGACACAGCAAAAGGTAATAACAAAACGTTTAAGTTTTGCTCCTACACCATTCTTAATTTTTTGATCGCCTGAATCTAACATGAAAAATTTTTACCTACTCATCAATCGTTGCAATTTTTAACAGTTTTGAACTCAGTGAAAGTGTTTTTCTACTCATTGCTTTCAAATTCACATGAAAAATAACTTTGTCTTTATTTGTGTCATAAATAACACTCACCATTCCACCCTCTTTGGTGAAATTCTCATAACTACCAACCAATAAAGTTTCCTGAGACTCAATGCTGTTAATTTCATTTTTAGAAAAAACACCTTCACAGATATAAAGAATATGAAATGGTTTTCCGGAAGAAGATACAAAACTTTTGGACGTTGGAGACAATGATTCAACAATAATATTTCTATCTTGCGCCTTACGATTAACCAGCTGCTTTTCCAATACCTGAGTTACCGGATCATTACCAACAAAACCCACTCGGATATTGCTCTTATCCTTAAATGCCGTTTGTGGCCAAATCGTAAACTTCATCAAATTGTAGATGTAAGCAGCTTGAATTTTTGGGAGTGATGCTGATTCAACAGCAATAGTTGTCTTTTTTGGAGATGCAGAATGGACGGGCATAAAACAAGATAATGCCAATAAAATTGTTATTAAATATGTCAATCGTCCTTTTTTTAACAACAGTTTTACCTGGATTAACTCCCTATCTACCCGAGACCAGATCGGCCACTCTTGATACATAGAGGACTTTTATACGAAAAACCAAAGAACCATACCACGCAGTATGATTTCTTTTCCCTGAAACCAAATAGTAAAGCAATATCATGAATATGCCATAAGTATTTGTCGAATAAGCTATTTTTGTGAATGATGCAGATAATATATGAAAGAATTTATGGCTTTTTGAATAAAACATACAAAATAACCCGTTCAACTCATCCAAAAGGTTCAAAATCTATTAAGTATTAACAGTAAGTCTAGACGAGATCCCCCATAATTCTATTGACCTGTATGCGTGCACAGAGCGACTGAATATTCAAAGATCAACAAAACAAGAGTACTTCACCCACCAACAACTGATCATATTTTATACAGATTTATACTATTTGATGAAACCTTGAGCAGAGAATGCAAGTAAACTGCTAATATACCAATAAATTGATCCATATTATTTAATTTATTAAGCCAGTCACACTATACTAAAAGTACCGACGAAAAGAGGATGTATAAAAAACATGCAAATTAATATTACTGGTCATCACGTAGAAATCACCGACGGTCTCAATCAAGCCGTTAATAAAAGCCTCAAAAAACTGATAAGCCACTACCCCGATATAGAAAACATTAATGTTATTTTAACCGTCGAAAAGCATGAACAGCTGGCTGAAGGCATTGTGCATTTTTTAGGACAAGACCTTGTTGCCAAAGCAAAAACAGACGAGATGTACAAATCTATCGCCGAGCTTAAAGGTAAACTGGAAACATTACTGCAAAAACGTAAGGCAACCATCAAATCCCACCCTCACGTCAAACCGGAAAGCGCTGAGTCAGAATCAGAAGATGAAATGGAAGTTGAACTTGATGATTAATTCTCAGGCTTATTGCTAACCAATTGAGATAAATGGATGGCCGGAAACATCAACCTGGCCATCCTGCTTAACAGAAAAACCTCTAACCCTTACCACCTCACTTACAAGTTAATTATTCAAACTACATTCACACAATGAAAGAACGACCAGGGCTAGTCTACGCAGCGACCTATTGACACCGGTATGGCGCGAACAGAATCAAGTTTTTTTAGTAGGCAACTCATCATGCACGGGAAGCTCACTCGGAGACAGATACCAGCAGGCTTTAGATCCCCAATAAATACTCTGTTCAGGCTTAATATCCAATTCATCATCAAGTGAACCCGCAGGAATAATCAAATTATTTTTAGGCTGTGTTAACCATGGCAAGGACGATCCACACTTTTTACAAAAACAGGTCGCAAAATATTTGGCATCTTCAACTTCAAAACGTCCCACATTCTCTTCACCTTGCAGCCAGGTTAACTGTTCCGGAGCTACAAATATATTTGAGGCATGTGCTGAACCTGTGACCTTTTGGCAGCGAGAACAGTGGCAATATTGGAAAGCCTTAAAAGGCCCTGATACTTCAAACTTCACTTCACCACAAAGACAACTGCCTGCCAGTTTTTTCTCAGACATCACCAGACTCCATCAATAAGTTCAATCAGCTAGGCTTGTTTCAACTCAGCTATAATTTTTTTCCACATCTCATCGGGCGCTCCATAGGGCGCATAGATCGCCAAACGATCTGCATGAGCGCCATATTTTGCCTTCAACTTTCCAGCAATCTCTTCTGGCTCGCCTCTTGTACAAAATGCATCAACAAAATCATCATCAATATAATTTGCCAGCTCATCCCACTTGCCTTCTTTCGACAAGGCATTGAGTTTAGGTTGCAAGTCACCATAGCCCACTGCATCCATGGGAGGCTTATAGGCCGGTGTAGAGGAATAAAAACCCAACAAACTTTTTACACTGTCTTCTGCCGCTTTGTAAGCCTCGTCTGTCTCACCCGTTATAACGATAGCATTGATTTCCATAATAAAGTCATCACGTGTACGCCCGGATTTCTCAAGCCCCAGAGATACAGCCGGTAAGGCCTGCCCTTCAAGAAAAGGCATACTATTAAAAGGGTGTACAATTAAACCATCTGCAACCTCGCCAGCTACCTCTGTCATTTTTGGGCCCAACGCACCTAATAGAATAGGTGGTGGACCATAAGGGTTAGGACCAGGGTTGAACATCGGCGTCATTAACGTATGGGTATAATACTTACCTCGAAAATCCAGCTTGGTGCCATTTTGCCAGCAATCAAAAAAAGCCTTAACAGCCAATATATATTCACGCATACGTGCTGCTGGTGGATTAAAATCAGTGCCAAAACGCCTTTCAATATGCGCCTTGATTTGTGAGCCGATACCCAGCGAGAATTTACCTTTGGAAAACTTTTGCAAATCCCAGGCCTGATAAGCAATATGTGAAGGATTACGAGGAAAAGCCACAGCGATACCGGTAGCAATATCCAGCTCAGGCGCATGTTCGCTCGCTAAGGCCAGTGGAAAGAATGGATCCCAGCTACCCTCTAAAGAATAAACCCCATCATAACCAATTGCAGCAAGGCGCTTGGCCTCTTCTGCTGAATTTTCCATCGTAGCGTAAAATGGGCCATCAATTTTCATCGATCTATCCTTTTTTATTATGGTTTTCTTGAATGCTAATTAGCCAGGAAGGCTGCCTTAACCAAACTCAGCATATTTTTTAAGTATTCTTCCTGATTCAAGGTACCCGCAAGCTGAGACTTATTGTCAGTAAGACGAATAAAATCAGCGAGGCCATGAAATAATAAGCCTGAAACCAAAACCATTCGGGCAAGCTTGTCTGTATCTGACAAGTGATTTACGTAAGGCTCAATAGCCAGCATAATATTATCGGAAGTAATATCCGGTATGTATTCAAATAGCTCAATAAGACTCATGCCTGAATAACTAATAAGGTGAGACATGATCTGAATATAGTGGCGACCACCATCCGGATCATCGAGTTTGCACGCTATAGGCAAAACAATAGACTCAATCAGAAAATCCAGCTCCATTGGCTCTGAGGTATCTACATCTTTGAGAAACTCGGTCCGCTTCTCTTCAGTAGTTTGGGCATGACGTTGCCAGATAGCCGTAATCAGGCCTTTTTTATCCACAAAATGATACTGGACAGCATTTTTGTTTTTTTGTCCTGCCAGTACACTAATTTCACGCAAAGAAGTAGCGTCAAAGCCCTTTTGGGCAAATAACTCCTCAGCGGCTCTTATTAATTTATCTTTTGCTGATAGCTCAACGCGGTTCAAATCAATCTCTCTAAATTTCAGGTAAATCAATAAATTAGAACATAAAACAGCTTATATTAAACAATAAGCAGCCAAAGATCATAACATAATTTTCTTGATTTCCACCCAAGCCTGTTTAATTTTAAGTCATGCGGGTTAAATTTAAGTCATACGGATTAAAAAAGCTGGTAATCGACTCTGCTTTCATGGATTATACTGGCCGATTCTTTAAGTAGCAGAAGTACTAATTGCCTTGTGATATGTAAATACTCTTCTACTACAACAATATAAAAAACAAGAGATTTCAACAATGAGCGAAAAAGAACCCACTGAAAGTTTAGGATGCGTTCTCATCACCGGTGGTGGTGGTTTTGTAGGACACAACTTCGTACAAACCATGTTAGACAACGGCAACAAAGTAAAGAGTTTTGATATTGTGCCTTGTACAATCGAGCATGAAAACCTTGAGTCTATTGAAGGTAATATCTGTGACTACAATGCTGTATTAGCCGCATGCCAGGGCGTAGATACTATCTTCCACACCGCAGCCATTATTGATCTGAAAGGTGGCAAGGCTGTAACCAAAGAATATCGCGATCGCTCATACGCGATTAATGTTGAAGGTACCAAAAACGTATTACATGCCGCACAAGAAGTGGGTGCCAAACGTTTTGTATACACTGCCAGTAACAGTGTTGTTATCGGTCCGGAAGACATCAGCGGTGGCGATGAGACCATGCCGTACACAAGTATATTTAACGAC
>CBDUPD010000239.1:0-4821 GCA_965368985.1 uncultured Spongiibacteraceae bacterium
AAAACAAATAGCGTTATTAGGATAGAAAAAAAATAGATTAATCTAATAAAAGTATAGTTCACTGCTTCCCCACTCTCAAACAACTCACTTTATGACTGATTGTTCAATATGATCACGGCCTTTTTACTCATTGATTTATTTTCAAGGTGCGCGTATTCATGGGAATGACATGGGAGAGCACTTATGACACTAAACAGGCAAAAAAAAGCAGGCTATAAAACCTGCTCTTGATCACTATTAATAATATTGGGTTTATTTCCAGCGAATCACATAAGCTCTCAATTTTCTCAACACTTCATCATCTACCTGACCACGCGCCTGTAATAGAACATTACTATAACCATAGTTAGCAGCGGCAGCATTGAAATCTTCCGAGACAACCGCAGAATCAGCTCTTGTTACATAAGCAACTTCGAGCGCTTCAATTTCAGCAGCTATCTTATCTGCCGCCTCTGTCGAGATTTGATCTGATAATATTTCAAGTATATCTGCCTCTGATGGCAAATCAGCTGATATCGATTCCTGAGAAAATAACCCAAGTTCAATACCCTCAATATTTTCACCAGTAAAGCTCGCTTTTTTATTCATCGCATCCGAAAACACAACACTGGCATTCAATGCATCAGCCAAACGGTAAGTAATAGAAAACACACCCTGCTTCTCAATAATTGTTTTCTTGACCTTTACGTCCTCTTCCACTGGCACTTCAATAGTTGCTTCTGGTGCAGGTATTTTTTTCTTTTCACGATTTTTCAACTGATCCCATGCAACATATTCAGGATTCTCTACTTTTTTATAGCTGGTTAATACGCGCTTGTTCACACTGGCAGGCCTCTCCTGTATTTCAACAATAGCTTCCAGAATCTCTCCGCTAAAGAAGTAATAAGAACCAGGGTTGGGCAATTCCTTAACCTGCTCTGTTGAGTAGTTAGTTGCAGCCTTGCTACCTTCAATCACCTGAATGCGTGTTGGAATCTTCTCCATCAAGCTTTGATTGATTTTAGAAACGATACCTCTACCTAACGAACGCTTTGATTCCGACTCAGTAAATGCGGAAGGTATCAGCTTAATAGTTGCATCATTTAACATCGCGTTATTTATTTTTTGCGCATACTTGGTCACTGATGGGTGATCAGGGTTTAGCTCTTCAATAATCGACAAATAACCATAAGCAGGAACGGTAGCAGATTCGGACATATAGCGCTGTAAACGCTTATCCATAGTCTCGATAAACTTCAATTCACCCGGTGTATATATGTCACCTTTACCCATCACATTACGAATGTATCTTGCTCGTGAATATGCCTGATAAGCTGTTACTATAGAGTGACTCCCCATCTGCTTGTCGCCATCAGCAATAAAGAATTGTGCGATCTCTTCAACAATAGGCACCACATCGGGATGTGTTTCCAGATAATTTGGAATTTTTGTTAGTTGACGAAATGTATCGTAAGCTTCATCGGTACGCCCTTTACTTAAAGCATCCCAAAATTGTTGTTCATACTCGGCAGATATTAGCCGATGACGCATCTCCTTAATACCGGGATAAGATGGATTAATTACCTCGAGATTATCTATCAACATAACAACTACTTCATGGCGCTTACTTTTCATTGCAGCTTCAGCATTCTGGTACAAACCATCAATATAAGCGGTGCGCTGCATCACAACCTGCTCAGCTTCCTGCCCACCATAAATGGTCGCAATTTCATTCAGCAACTGAACTTTTTTTGGTGCATCCTTATCGGCCAACTGGCTATATTCTTCTTCTTTTTTACGAATCTCATCCTTTTTCAGCTGTATCTTACGTTCAAGTTCTTCGCGTATATCCTGATAAATTGATTTGTTATATTTTTCTATTTTCCCGGCTTCTTCCAGTGCAGATTGCAGGGTAGCTATATCATGATCGTCATCAATCTTGCCATCCTGGTTGCTATCAAGCTTACCTCTAATCTCTCGCTCTTGTTCACCAGCTATTTTTTCTCCAACAATCTTGATGTATTTTTTCCGGTTTTCAATCTCACTATCACCAATTTTGGGTAGCTCAAGGTCAGTCTGCATACTTTTATATAAGGTGAGCAATTCTCCTCTATTAAAGCTTGCTTGCACGTCCTGATCTGTAATTGGCGGCAATGATGAACATGCACCTAGCAAACTACTCAACAGCACCACTGAAACTATAGACTTTCTCATAACCCCAACCTTTTAATAATTGCCATCTTATTTCTATACAACCCTGCTTTTAAAATCCCTGCATTCCAGGCTATTTTTCTTCTAAATATTTTAACGACAACTCTGGAGAAAGCATAAATTCCTTTTGACAAAATGCCATTCCAATATAGATAACCAGTGATGCCAAGCCCCATAGTAAACCAATTACCACCCCGGCATCTACAATTCCGCGCCATGGCTGCGAAAATTTACTCACAATCATTACCAACACAATGATCATTACTGTTAAAAGTAGCACACTTAGCTGACGGCGCCGTGTTGTACCAAAATATCCCAGGCAAAAAAGTGGCGCCAACAGTCCGCTTAACCAGCCAGCACTTTTATTAAGATAGAGAATTCGGGCTGCTACCCTGGGTGAAAAGCTTTTCTGAAAACCTTTATAGCCCTCTGAATAAGCCATAAAAATCATATTAACGATTAATACCAGCCATTGAACGGCCGATAACTCATACTCTAAAGCCGTGAGCATATGCATCGACAATCGATAGATTGCATACCCCAGGAAGGTCGTGACACCCAATGCACCCCATAAGGCAGCGAGAGATCTTAATATAGAAGAAGATTCCACAGTGACCATCCTTTCTATCTTAATGCTTTAGCTATTAATGGAGAAGTTAAAATGTTGTTTTTAAAAGAAAAAGTATTTTTCAAAAAAAAGAGGGCTAACGCCCTCTTTTATTATTTTCAGATCAAGCTCAAGCTTATTCACCAGACTCAGACTGCTCAACTGGCTCAGGCTTTGGCAGTAACTCTTTTCTGCTCAGCTTGATACGACCGCGGTTATCAACTTCCAGTGCTTTAACCTCGATTTCATCGCCTTCTTTCAGGTAGTCTGAAACATTCTCTACACGCTCATGTGCAATTTGAGAGATGTGCAACAAACCATCTTTACCTGGCAAAATAGTAACAAATGCTCCGAAGTCAACGATACGTGCAACCTTGCCTTTATAAACCATACCCGGCTCAACATCAGCAACAATACCTTCAACTTCGTTTACAGCAGCTTGCAGTGCTTCAGCATTAGGCGCATAGATACGAATAGAACCATCATCATCGATATCAACAGTGGCTCCGGTGTTTTCAGTAATACCTTTGATGGTAGCACCACCTTTACCGATAACGTCACGAATCTTGTCAGTATCAATCTTCATGGTATGCATACGCGGCGCAGTACCTGATACTTCAGAGCGAGACTCTGCCAATACGCGGTTCATATCACCCAAAATGCTCAAACGAGCATCTTGTGCCTGTTGCAGGGCAATTTCCATAATCTGCTCTGTGATACCTTCAATCTTGATATCCATTTGCAGGGCAGTAATACCTTCTGCAGTACCAGCTACTTTAAAGTCCATATCACCCAGATGATCTTCATCACCCAGAATATCGGTTAATACGGCAAACGAATTACCTTCTTTTACCAGACCCATTGCAATACCGGCAACTGGCGCTTTCAAGGGAACACCTGCATCCATCATTGCCATAGAACCCACACAAACAGAAGCCATTGAGCTTGAACCATTTGATTCAGTAATCTCACTAACAACACGAATGGTGTATGGAAATTCTTCTTCGCTAGGAAGTACAGCTGCAAGACCACGACGAGCCAAACGGCCATGACCGATCTCACGACGACCAACACCGCCCATACGACCACATTCACCTACTGAATAGGGAGGGAAGTTATAGTGCAGCATAAAGTTATCTTTATATTCGCCATGCAACATATCAACACGTTGCGCATCACGGGTAGTACCCAGAGTTACCACACCGATTGCCTGTGTTTCACCACGAGTAAAAATCGAAGAACCATGAACACGTGGCAAAGTGCCTGCTTCAACTGTAACCTGACGAACAGTTTTGCCATCACGACCATCAATACGTGGCTCACCACTAAGAATACGTTGGCGCACAGTATTCTTTTCAAGCTTTGACAAGGTATCAACAATATCACCATCATCAAACTCGGAATCATCACCGCCAAATTTCTCTATAGCATCAGCTTTTAATTCGCCAGTTCTCTTATAACGCTCCATCTTGTCTGTTATACGATAAGCTTCGCCAACTTTCTCGGCATACTCTTCAGTGATAACATCAACAAGCGCCTGATTCACTGGCTCAGCTTCCCACTCCCAGCGTGGTTTTCCAGCTTCGGCGGCCAATTCTTCTATCGCTTTAATAACACCCTGCATCTCTTGATGAGCATACAAAACAGCACCCAGCATTTGATCTTCTGTCATTTGCTCTGCTTCAGATTCAACCATTAATACGGCATCTTTAGTTCCAGCTACAACCATATCCAGACGTGACCCTTCAAGCTCAGGGAAAGTCGGGTTTAACATATAACCATCAGCATCAGTAAAACCAACACGTGCAGCACCTACAGGACCGTTAAACGGAAGACCTGAAATAGACAGCGCAGCTGAAGTTGCTATCAAACCAATAATATCCGGATCAATTGTTTCGTTGGCACCCAATACAGTGATAACAACCTGCACTTCATTTTGGAAACCTTTAGGAAACAATGGACGAATTGGACGATCAATTAAACGTGAAGTTAGTGTTTCTTTCTCACTGGGACGACCTTCACGC
>CBDUPD010000240.1:0-4815 GCA_965368985.1 uncultured Spongiibacteraceae bacterium
TAATTGAGCGTAGGGGTAGCCAGTTTCAAATTAATATCAATGGTGAACACCCATTAAAAATGCCGATGGATGATGTCACACTTGAAGGAGCCAATACCTCATTTCAAATTCATTATCGTGTTGAACCGGAAAGTTATGTTGATGTTTTTAATGCATTACAATTAATTTCACCATTAGTTATAGCGCTTGCTGGTAACTCACCCACTTTGTTTGGTCATTCACTCTGGCAGGAAACACGCATTCCCTTATTTAAACAGTCGATAGATACACGTGTTAAACACCGGTATGAATGGCACGAACCGGCACGTGTTAATTTTGGTCATGGCTGGTTAAGAAAAGATGCAGCAGAAATCTTTACTGAAGCAGTACGTTTATATCCACCCATGTTGCCAATTTGCGGTAACGAAAATCCTCTTGATGTTGTTAATTCCGGCGGGATACCCTGCCTGGAAGAATTACGCTTACACCAAAGCTCAGTCTGGTTATGGAATAGGCCGGTTTACGATGATGCCGATGGTGGGCATTTACGTATAGAGATGAGATCTTTACCCGCAGGACCAACAGCAATTGATATGGTTGCTAATGCGGCTTTCTATATTGGTTTGGCAGAAGGGTTAAAGCCGGTAATTAATGAGTTGATACCTGCGTTGACATTCCATTTATCAGAATATAATTTTTATCGCGCAGCTCAAAATGGACTTAAGGCTAATTTAATTTGGCCTGAGATAGGTCAGGCCGGATGTAAGTCTCAACCGATAGTAGGCGTTATTGAAAAGATGATTCCTGTTGCTAAACAAGGGTTGAACAATATTGGTATTCAGAAAGAAGAGATTGATCGATATATGTCGGTAATTGAAAATCGCTTAAGTACCGGGCAGACCGGTGCTGCATGGCAGTTGAATAAAGTGAGGGAATATGAATCTTCTTTCAATCGTGAAGAAGCAATGAGCAGAATGTTAGAAGACTATCTTGAAAATAGTATCGCTAATCAACCAGTAGCCGAGTGGAAGTAAATAAATGTCAGTATTCAAACATCTTGATAATCCGGTAGCAGAAGATATCGGAAATAATATTGAAGAGTTTTTGCAAATAATGGGGCAACCCACTTATATAACTATCGATGGTGCAGATAGCACACGTACGCGTGCGTTGGTGACACTGCTACATGGTAATGAGCCTTCTGGTTTGAGTGCTGTTTTTCGCTGGATTAAGTCTGGTAGAAAACCTGCGATGAATATCGTTTGTGTTATTGCTTCTGTAGAAGCTTCTTTGATGGAGCCAATATTCAGTTATCGGGTAATACCTGGATTTCGTGATCTGAATCGTTGTTTTAAAAGCCCTTACACTATTGACTCACAGGGTTTGCTGGCTGAAGAGATTTTAAATCTTTTGAATGATTATCAACCTGAATCTGTTGTTGATATGCATAATACTTCCGGTTCGGGCCCATCGTTTGGTGTGGTCACGCATATGGATGAACGGCATGATGCGCTGTCATCACTTTTTACCCAACGTATAATCGTCACCGATTTGCGTTTGGGGGCCCTGATGGAAATAAGTGAACACCTGTTTCCAACCGTAACCGTAGAATGTGGTGGTAGGCTTGATGATGATGCTCACCAAGTAGCCTGGGAAGGTTTGCAGAGATATTTTACCGAAGATAATGTGCTTAGCCCTCAAGAAACAGATTGGGGGTTGGAGATGTTACATAACCCTGTACGACTTGAACTGCAAAATGATTGTGAGCTTACTTATGCAGAACACGCTGTCGATGGTTACTGTCTAACATTGCGACAAGATGTTGAGCATCATAATTTTGGTGTGATAGAAAAAGATACAATGTTGGGGTGGACGCATCGTCAAGTTGATGAACTGTTTTCATCAAGGAATGCACAGGATCAATGTGTTTTGAATGAGTTGGTTTATGTTGATGACGGGAAGTTATTCACTCGAAAAGATCTGAAGTTTTTTATGATTACTACGAACCCGGTGATCGCAAAGATGGATTGTCTGTTTTATGCAGTGTTGGCTGATGGGCAAGAAATAGTCGTATGATATACCTGTGATGTATAAGTGTCATTATGGGCTAATACCCCTTCGCAGAGGTGACACTTGTTTCAAGTATCACTTAAATTAATTGAAACTGTATGTGAAAGGTTGTGCCTATATCGACGTCAGAGGTTACGGCAATTTGCCCCTGGTGATGTTCTACAATAATAAACTGTGAAAATGAAAGACGATTTTCTGTTTCAGCGGCTTTTTTATTGAGACTGTCGTGAAAGTAGGGTTCAAAAATCTCATGTTGTTCTTCAGCTGTAAGACCAAGACCGTTATGTTGAATTTTTATCCAAAATGCATCGTAGCAGGTTAGTATTTCTATTTTGATATTCGGGTTGTGGTTGTCTTTTTGAGTGTTCCCCAGTGCATGACATGCGTGACGAAAAAGACTGAGAAAAACCTGTTGCAGCTCTGACTTGTAGCACGGTAACTTGGGCAGGTTCTCTTCATAATGTTTTTCAATATTGATGTCCTGGAATCTTAACCCTGAAGGGTCTGACAGAGTATTTCTAGCCAGCTCCAATGAATGTTCAACTATCTCGGGTATGCTTGCGAGTCTTTTCTTTCTTTCGCTAATTTGTGAAAAATCCAGAAGGTTACGAATAATCTGGGAAGCCTGGTTAGCTCTTTCTGTGGCGTCGAGAAGTGTTGCCTGAACGTCAGGGTTACTGTCGGTCAAGGATCGCTGGATACTGTTAAGATCTTTAAATATAGCCTGTAAGGGCATATCAATATCATGAGCCATGGTTGAAGCGAGCTCCCCCATTGATGACATTTTGTCGCGTTGAATTAGCTGGTTCTCGGCAATGGTTCTTTGGGTAACATTGTCGATGAGTATCACAACACCGGCTTCGAGTTGGCCTTTAAGTGGATATATTGTGATATCAAAATAGTACTGTCCACGTTGGCTATATTTAATGGTGGCAGGTTTTTGTTCGGTTAATACCTTTTCAACCTGATCCTGGGTTACAGTAATTGTTGGATACGCTTCCCACAGTTTTTTTCCGTATACTTTTTCGTTACTGATTCCGGTAATCTCTTCAGCGCATGAGTTCCACTGTGTGATATTCATTTTGCTATCGAGGCCTATGAGCATGGATGGCATGGACTCAAGAATGTTCTTGATGTATGTCTCAGAGGCCAGTAAACGCTCGCTGGTGTTTTTATGCTGGCTGACCTCGTCTTCTAATAAGGTGTTGGTCTGTTGTAGCAGTTGGTTGGACTCATCCAGTGTAGCTGTACGTTCAAGTACACGCTGTTCAAGTGCATCACGAATTTCTTTCAGGGCACGGTTGGCTTTTTGGGCTCTTCTGTGGCTAAAGAACAGAGAGATAGCTGTGGACGACAGTAGCAATATCAGTATGGCACTGGAAAAATTAGCTACATATTGCCAGTTGGTATGTCCGTCTTCCCTGAAGTAATTGATTGGATTGGCGGAGGCGGTGGCAACAAAGAAGGTCAGTGTTGTGGCATAAACAAGGAGTAAGAGGTTTTTCATTAGTGTCTGATTCTTAAGCTATATACTTGTGTGATTATACGCTCATTATACAGGATGTTTGAATTGAAGTCTGATGTACTTCACCAGCTTATACCAGCCGTGGGTGACGTAATTGGTTTTACATCGCTTGATTCATCAATTTTACAATGGAGAACTTCAGCAATGCGCAGCCTTGCTGGGTTAAGGTGAGCAGGTGTCGCCTTTTATGAACTTTCTATATAATATTACGAATTGTCTTAAATGCGTTCAGGGGTATACCTGAATAATTCCTATTTATGTTATTAAAGCCAAGGGCCATTTTAATCCGGCCCAATTTCTCATATAAATGTGAAAGGTGAAAACGTTGCAGCGGTCTAAAAAATATTCAACATATAGCGATGATCAGCTTATTGATTTGTTTTGTCATGATGGTTTGAAGGGACAAAACAAGCACTTTTTGTATGTAGAATTGGAGTTTCGTCAATTACTGCAAAAAGCAGAACAGCAAAAAGTTCTTCAAGATAAATCCAAGCCTAGAAATGTAAAAATGATCATATTTACTTTAATAATGGCAGCTGCCTTTTCAATAAGATTTATTAAAGGCTTATTATAATTTGAATAGGTTTGTATTGATATGAGACTTGATCAGTAAAATTTGCAACAAAATTTGATAATATGAGTCCAACTATCCCGGCTTCAAAGCTTTAATGGAAAATACAGAAGAGATGCAATATGCGTGATAACGTAAAAGAGTATTACGGCGAGACCTTACAACATTCTGATGATTTGCAAACCAATGCTTGTTGCACAGGGGATGCGCCTCCTGAATATCTGCGTTTAATCCTATCCAAAATTCATGATGATGTGATGAGCCGCTATTATGGCTGTGGGCTTATTGCACCTGATTTATTAAAGGGTCTTAAAATTCTTGATCTGGGTTCTGGCTCAGGTAGGGACTGCTACGCCTTATCTGCATTGGTAGGGGAGGATGGTTTTGTTGTTGGTGTTGATATGACGCCTGAACAACTGGCAGTTGCTAATAAGTATGTTGATTATCATGCTAATGTGTTTGGTTATAAAGAGCCGAATGTTCAATTTATCCATGGCGAACTGGAGAAGCTGGATCAGTTGGGGCTGGAAGAGAATAGTTTTGATATTATTGTTTCTAATTGTGTAATCAACCTCTGCGAAGATAAAGAAGCGGTATTGCAACATGCCTATACCTTATTGAAGCCCGGAGGCGAAATGTATTTCTCTGATGTATATGCTGATAGACGAAT
>CBDUPD010000241.1:0-4815 GCA_965368985.1 uncultured Spongiibacteraceae bacterium
TATTATGGACACCATCAACTACTTCATACTCGCTCGCGTTTTGCATATTCTCAGCATCTTGCTCTGGATAGGTGGTGTTGCATTTGTAACAACGGTTTTAATTCCTGCCATCAGGCAAATCCCGGATGCCAACGACAGGCTTGGTTTGTTTGAAATACTGGAAAGCAAGTTTGCACTTCAGGCCAAGTTGATGACCCTACTGACAGTTATTACCGGCGTCTATATGATTGAGGTATTAAATGCATGGGACAGATACCTGTCATTACAGTATTGGTGGATGCATTTAATGACTTTTATCTGGTTTATTTTTAGCCTTGTTTTGTTTATTCTCGAACCCCTGTTTTTACATCGCTTATTTAGAGAAATGGCAACTAAAAACAGTGATATGGCATTTTCCCGCTTACATACCATGCATATAATTCTGCTTTTTCTCAGCCTTCTGGCAGTATTCGGGGCAATGGCCGGTTCTCATGGCCTGCAATTTTTTTAAAAGCACACATCCATTGATCTTTACCCTGTGTTAGAATTGGCCCCGAATTTTATTACATAAACCCATATAGTGATTAAAAATCTGGCTCTGGAGCATTTATGAAGCTTGGTAAACACATCATTGCAGCACTTGTACTATTTACATTTGCCTCAATTTCTCACGCAAAAGATTATACCTTTACGGTTGATATTGATTTTTATGCAGGCAGTGGCTACAGCTTTATGGGTTATCAACTAAGCAATGCTGATTCTGCAGATCTGAACATCTATTATATGCAAGGTGGCATTACATTTTATGACTGGGTATCCATTGAATCACGTATGGGTACCGGTACAAGTAAAGGGGAGGGTTTTCACCATACCGCCGGCGAAGATATCGAGATTACATTAGACAGTTATTACGGCGTATATCTGAAAGTCGGTTGTCCGCATTCAGCACCTTTCTATGTATATGGCATATTAGGGAACTCTACCATTGACTCAACAGTAGGTATCGAAACTATTAACGGTTATGAAAAGATAAAAGAGTCAAACTCAGGAGTTTCTTATGGTGCAGGCCTGGATTTCAATCTCTCAGGGCTTAATGGCGTACCAACCTGGTTTAATCTTTTGGGATTTGAATTCTCCAGGTTCAATATTCCGGAAAACATTGTACTCAGTGCTGAATATCTTCAATACCTCAACAATGACAATGTCAAAATAGGCGGTCTGAATTTGGGCGCTCAATACAGGTTTTAAAAAACACTGCCTGAAAGGTGTTGTACATTGAGCTGTACAGCACGGCAACTGCAGCTCAACATTATCAAACTAATTAAGATGGCTCTGTATAAGAGACAAAAGAAGCATACTGGCTGTCATAATACGCCCCTTATTATACGCTTCGACAATATCCGGGTTTTCAACATCAAGCTTTACATCTGCATGCTGCATTAACTCTTTGGGATCTGCCTGAGACAACTTCTCAAACACAGGGAATAAACGCTTCACTGGAACCAGACGCTCATCATCCGGGTCAATTTCCATGCTTAATACTTCAGCGAGTCGTGCTATTTCTCGCTCCCAACGAAAAGTTAAATCTTGTTGAGTATTACTATCAAACATTCTACAGATCTCCACTACAGATAAATTTTTAACAATATAACAGATGGACAAGTTCGAATAAAATGTCAAAGACATTATAATTCAGACAGGTTTTATGACTATTTGATCAACAGTGAATTATCATAGGCAAACAACAAATTTATAATACCTCCATCTAGAAAGGTAAAATAGAATGAGAAATAATCCATTATTTAAAAGCATCGCTATAACCTCGCTTTGCCTTTGCTTTCAGATAAACATTGCTCACAGCAGCAACGCAACCACAAAGACAAAACATTCCTCTAAGGCTGTCAAACACGCACTTCGAATTTATCCAGGTAAAACACATGAAGAGTGCATACAAGTGACGCAGAAACAGGAATTACCCTATCAGTTTTCAAGTTCGGAAAAACTGATGTTTAATATTCATTATCATAGCGATCAAGGGGTTATATACCCTATACCGGAACAAGCTATGACTTCTTTATCCGGTATTCTCAAACCACAAACTGAACAAAGGTATTGCCTGATGTGGGTAAATACAAGCCAGGAGACTGTAAAACTATCTGTAAAATATAAAATATCTGATATTCAGGCGACTAAAAACAAATAAGATTTCAGGTGAAAGTGTTTTTTTACCAGCTTCCTGAAAACACATGCAATTTTATGCATCAATCCCTGCTTTCACCTTGCCTGAAAGGTTCTGGACTAATACACTGAACTGACGTTATACACTGGAGAAATATACTTGCCACCCGCAATACGTGCAATTATAAAAATATTACTGGAAAGCTTTCGTGATCTTCTGCCAATCGTTGCTGTTGTGATGTTTTTTCAGCTCGTCGTTCTGCAACAACCCCTTCCAGATGTTTTCAGCTTGATCAACGGCCTTCTTCTGGTTGTTTTTGGTCTGGCATTTTTTATCTATGGACTCGAAATCGCTCTATTCCCCATAGGAGAGAGCATGGCTCATGCTTTTGCCCGCAAAGGTAGCGTTGCCTGGTTATTAATATTTGCCTTTGCCCTGGGTTTTGGCACAACTGTGGCTGAACCGGCACTGATAGCTGTTGCTGCTGAAGCATCAAAAATCGCTGCAGAAGGAAGCATGATAGAAAACTCCGAGACATCTATGAAAAGCTATGCCGATGGGCTGCGTCTTACTGTTGCCTTATCTGTTGGTTTTGCCATTGTTGTGGGGGTGCTACGTATTCTAAAAGGCTGGCCAATACAATGGTTGATTATTGGAGGCTATATACTGGTTGTTATCATGACAGCATTCGCCCCAAAGGAAATCATAGGCATTGCTTATGACTCTGGTGGCGTAACAACATCAACCATTACTGTTCCTCTGGTAACTGCACTTGGGGTCGGTCTTGCCTCATCTATAAAGGGCCGTAACCCGATGGTTGATGGCTTTGGCTTGATCGCTTTCGCCTCTCTAACACCTATGATTTTTGTTATGGCTTACGGGATGATTATCTAGAAATGATACTATTGATCGAATTCTTCAATACATTTCTTGCGACCATTCGCGATGTAGCTCCTATTGTCACCATTATTATCGGCTTTCAACTATTGGTTATTCGTAAACCCATTGCCAACCCGAGAAAAATTATTGGTGGGTTTATATTTGTTATCATAGGTCTCAGCATGTTTCTGATGGGCCTGGAAAAAGCCCTGTTCCCCCTTGGCAGATTAATGGCGGAACAGCTGACCGATCCCGCTTTTATCTATGCAGAAGCTGCTGCTATACCAAACGAAATCAACTGGCGTGATTATTACTGGGTTTATATTTTTGCTTTTTGCATCGGTTTTAGTACAACTATCGCAGAACCTTCATTGATTGCCGTTGCAATAAAAGCCAACCAGGTTTCAGGTGGCGCCATAGGTATCTGGGGGTTGCGTATAGCTGTAGCTTTTGGTGTAGCTTTCGGCATTTCATTAGGCAGTTTCCGAATCGTCGTGGGTTTACCCATCCAGTATTTTATCATTGTCGGCTATATCGTTGTGGTTATACAAACCATGTTTGCACCCAAACTCATTATTCCATTGGCCTATGACTCTGGCGGAGTAACAACATCTACCGTAACAGTACCCCTGGTTGCAGCACTTGGGCTGGGACTTTCGGAAACAGTACCCGGACGTAATCCTCTCATTGATGGCTTTGGTTTGATTGCCTTTGCCAGTTTATTCCCGATTATATCCGTGATGATATACGCACAAATTGCTGAAATGATAAACAAATTCAAAACAAATAACCGTGACGATGCGGAGGTATAAGCAATGCATTTCAAAATGATTGTAGGCTTTGTAGAAGACGATAAAACTGATGATGTACTCGATGCAGCACGTGCTGCAGGTGCAACAGGGGCTACCGTAATTAATAATGCCCGAGGTGAAGGTCTAAAAAAATCAAAAACATTTTTTGGACTCAGCCTGGACACACAGAGAGATGTAATCTTGCTGTTAGTTGAAGAACATTTAAGCCGACATATTCTTGAAGAAATAGGCAGGGTTGGACAATTTGATGAGAACCCAGGGACCGGGATCGCCTTTCAAATAGATGTTGATGATGCAATAGGCGTCAAACATCAAATTAAAAAAATTACCGATATGGTTGAGGAGGATTTATGAGCAACAAAAAAGTTATTCATACCAGTGATGTTATGCAAAATCAGTTTATAGAGCTCGATGGCTTGTTAACTGTAAAAGATGCTATTACAGCAATGAAAGACAAAAATCTCACCGCTGTTATCATTAAAAAGCGACACGAAAATGACGAGTTTGGCATTGTACAACTATCGGATATTGCCAAAAAGGTTCTGGCAAAGGATAAAAATCCTGACCGTACAAATCTTTATGAAATTATGTCCAAACCTATTCTAACCGTACCTACAACAATGGATGTACGTTATTGTTCACGTTTCTTCGATCAATTTGGCCTATCAAGTGCACCTGTTGTAGAGCATGGCAAAATAGTAGGCATGGTCAGTTATAACGAATTGGTTCTGCATGGACTTGTTGAATTGATTGAATAAAGTTCTTTAATGGTACTTTTTTCAATCATCTGACAATATATCTCTTATTGGGATATTGCGCTGGCTTATTGAGGTTCGGCAATACAAGCAATCAAAATGATAAACAGGCTATAGCAAAAGATTGAAATTCGCTTATAAAAAATCAATAGTTGTATTGTAGACGAGAAATCACTCGATAGTACTAAATTCCGGATCAATGGATTATTCG
>CBDUPD010000242.1:0-4814 GCA_965368985.1 uncultured Spongiibacteraceae bacterium
GATGCTCATCACTGGGGATAGGCTTTGATAGATCGGGTAGTTCTGCATCAATAATCAAATGGTGATGACCGGTGTTGGCTTTTTCGACACCGGCTGGAGCAACCCCCATACCTGTCAAACCGAACTTGATGGTAACCGGACTGCTAACTTCTGCGCCATCTAATGGTTCAATAAAATAGATTGTAGTGTCTGCAGCATGTGCGGCAAAGGTTGAGCAAAGTAATAGTGCTGAGGCCAATAGTATTTTTTTCATTTTATAGTCCTTTTGGTTTTAGGTTATATATCCATGAAACAACTGAAGTTTATTGTTGTTATATATTGAAATGGGCTCATGGAGCTATAGTTGCAACTATTATAGTCGCTATTAGCCAGGTTAAACGACTTCTTTATAAATGTCCTGTATGGGTTGAAGCTGATTCATTGTATAAAAATGTAACCCGGGTGCGCCGCCCGCTAATAAAGTTTCGGATAAGCGCGTTACGATTTCTTTGCCACACTCGGTAATTGATTCCTGGTCATTTCCATAAGAATCAATTTTACGTTTCAGCCATTGGGGTATTTCGGCGCCACAATTTTTTGAGAAGCGTACCAGATTGTTAAAGTTGGTAATGGGCATAATGCCTGGGTAGATTGGTTTGTCGATGCCGGCTTTTTGACAGGTTTCGACAAATTGGAAATAGCACTCTGCATTAAAAAAGTATTGCGTAATGGCTGAGTTAGCTCCAGCATCCAGCTTTTTCTTTAAAAACTGAATGTCGGTGTTATAGCTCTCTGACTCGGGATGTATCTCAGGATAAGCAGCAACTTCCAGTTGGAAATGGTCACCAGAATGTTTGCGTATAAACTCAACAAGTTCGTTGGCGTAGACAATTCTTGAAGCGCCAAAACCTGAGGGTATGTCACCGCGTAGTGCCACGATTCGGTCAATGCCAAGGTCTTTATATTGATCCAGTAACTCAGTCATTGAACTTTCGCTGTCGCCACCAAAGGAAAGGTGTGGAGCAACATCGAGACCTTGCTGTTTCATTTTTGTTACGATGCCAAGAGTGTTGTCTCGTGTAGAGCCGCCAGCACCATAAGTGACAGAAAAGAAAGCCGGGTTGAGGGCGTTCAGATCGGTCCAGATGTTTTCCAGTTTTTCTTTTCCAGCATCGGTTTTGGGTGGAAAAAACTCAAAGCTGAAACGTTTGTCTGTATTGTTCATAATGTTCTTCTAAATAAAACAGCTTCAGAGGTGGGTGACGGGTAAAGAGCCTTCACCTTATGTAGGTCGGGTTTTAACCCGACACTGAAGCGTTAGAATCAATATTTTGTCGGGTTAAAACCCGACCTACAAAGTTGTTATCCGCTACATCAGGATGACAAGTAGAAGACAGAAGGCAATAGCCTTCTGTCTTGTGCTGCATACTAATTAATTAGTACTTGTAGCTTTCAGGCTTGTAAGGGCCATCAATGTCAACATTGATATAGTCGGCTTGTGTTTGTGTTAATACTGTTAACACGCCACCAAAACCTTCTACCATGTCTTTTGCTACTTCTTCATCAAGTTTCTTCGGAAGAACCTTAACGTAAAGCGCATCTTTCTTTTCGCCTTCCATCATGTCGGCGAACTTGCGTTCCCAAAGATAGATCTGAGCCAATACCTGATTAGCAAATGAGCCATCCATAATACGGCTTGGGTGACCAGTGGCGTTACCCAGATTAACCAGACGGCCTTCAGAAAGAAGTATCAGGTGATCGTTCTCGCTTTTGTTGCGGTAGACTTTATGAACCTGAGGTTTGATTTCTTCCCATTCCCAGTTTTTACGCATAAACGCTGTATCGATTTCGTTATCAAAGTGGCCGATATTGCAAACAACTGCGCCTGATTTCAGTTTTTGTAACATGTTAGCGTCACACACGTTGGTGTTACCGGTTGTGGTTACAATCAAATCAGTTTTACCCAGTAATACTTCATCAATGCAATCGACAGAACCCGTGTTTACACCATTTTTGTAAGGAGAGAGAACTTCATAACCGTCCATGCATGCTTGCATGGCGCAGATAGGATCAATCTCTGCAACTCTTACGATCATGCCTTCCTGGTTTAATGATTGGGCAGAACCTTTACCTACATCACCATAACCGATAACCATGGCTTTCTTGCCTGATAACAGATGGTCAGTACCGCGCTTGATTGCATCGCTCAAAGAGTGACGACAGCCATATTTGTTGTCATTTTTGGATTTGGTTACAGAGTCATTTACGTTGATGGCAGGCACTTTTAATTCGCCTTTTTCGAGCATCTCAAGCAGACGGTGAACACCTGTAGTTGTTTCTTCAGAAATACCATGAATGTTGTCGAGCATGGCAGGGTATTTATTGTGAACCATTTCAGTCAGGTCACCGCCATCATCAAGAATCATATTGGCTTCCCATACTTCAGTGCCATCTTTTTCAGCAAGAATAGTTTGTTCTATGCACCAAAGAAATTCTTCTTCAGTTTCGCCTTTCCATGCGAAAACAGGAATGCCTGCGGCAGCTATTGCAGCGGCAGCATGATCTTGTGTAGAAAAGATATTACATGAAGACCAGCGTACATCAGCACCCAGATCAATCAGTGTTTCAATCAAAACAGCTGTTTGAATGGTCATGTGAATGCAGCCCATAATGCGGGCATCAGCCAGAGGCTGGGCTTCTTTATATTTACGACGTAGAGCCATCAGTGCAGGCATTTCACCTTCAGCGATTTCAATCTCTTTACGGCCCCACTCTGCAAGAGAGATGTCGGCAACTTTGTAATCTGTAAAATCAGTATTTATATTTGTAGCAGTAGACATAGTATGTTCCTTTAATTTAAATATTTGCAGCCGCTTTTAACGCGTCGACTTTGTCAGTTTTTTCCCAGGTGAAAGCAGTGAAAGTCTTGGTAAACTTCTCACCGTTCTCTGTGTATTCATAACTTGTTTCAAAAGGCTCGCGACCAAAGTGGCCGTAAGCTGCAGTTATTTGATACATCGGGTTTAATAATTCCAGTTGTGTTTGAATGGCATAAGGGCGCAAGTCAAAAACTTCTTTAATAATGTTAGCTAATTCACTGTCAGACACTTTGCCAGTACCAAAGGTATTAACAGAAACAGATGTTGGCTCGGCAACACCGATAGCGTATGAAACCTGAATTTCACAACGATCAGCAAGGCCTGCAGCAACAATATTTTTTGCAACATAACGACCATAATAAGCTGCTGAGCGGTCAACCTTTGATGGGTCTTTTCCAGAGAACGCGCCACCACCGTGACGAGCCATGCCGCCATAGGTATCAACAATAATTTTACGGCCTGTTAAGCCGCAGTCACCTACAGGGCCACCAATAACAAAGTTGCCGGTAGGGTTAATGTGGTAAAGCGTACCTTCGTGCAGCCATTCTGCAGGTAATACATGTTTGATAATGCTTTCAAGCACAGCTTCACGCAGGTCTTCAAGAGAAATGTCCGGGTCATGCTGGGTAGAAAGTACAACCGCATCAATTTTTGGTGTGTCACCAGAGTAGTTAATGGTTACCTGAGATTTTGCATCAGGGCGTAACCATGGCAGCGTACCGTTTTTACGTAGTTCAGCCTGACGCTCAACCAATAGGTGAGAGTAGTAAAGAGGAGCTGGCATAAGACTGGGTGTTTCGTTGGTGGCATAACCAAACATTAACCCCTGGTCACCAGCACCCTGGTCTTCAGGTTTGGCACGATCAACACCCTGATTGATATCGACAGACTGTTTACCGATGCCGTTAAGTACAGCACAGGTATCGCCATCAAAGCCCACGTTGGAACTGTTATAGCCAATACAAGTAATAACGTCACGCACGATATCTTCAAGGTCAACATAGCATGATGTAGTTACTTCGCCCGCAACTACTGCCATACCTGTTTTAACCAGAGTCTCAACGGCAACACGTGCCCATGGGTCTCTGGCGATAATGGCATCAAGTACCGCGTCAGAGATCTGATCGGCGACTTTATCCGGGTGTCCTTCTGATACTGACTCAGAGGTAAATATTGCATACTCACTCATTTCTAATGTTCCTCAGCTTTATAAAAGTGTCTTATTTGAATACGAAATCCGTTACGTTGGGCAAGATAACTCGACTGGCCTTCTAAAAGGCCTGCATGTTTTGCCCAAATACTTAAATCTTCTGGTTCAAAGCCCAGCCATACATCGCCACAGGCTTCTTTTGCCCAGTTTTGATCGTGATGGCATAAGTCGGTGACAATCAATGCCCCGCCGGGTTTCAATAATTGACTGGCATCTTTAAAAACGTCAGCCGGGCTCGCGACATGATGCAATACCATATTGATAACAATACAATCTGCAGCAATGGATTGCTCAACGGCAACGCGAGTATCACCTGTTACCAGGGTGATGTTCTCAAGTTGTTGTTGGCGTATTAACTGGTTGGCCTGACGTAACATGGCGCTTGATGTGTCAAAGGCAGTTACTGAGCCAAAGGCTTTTGATAGTGTTTTAAGAAAAAGTCCTTCACCGGGGCCAATTTCAATAGCATGACCAGTGCCGGGCAGGGGGACAGACCTAAACAGGGTTTCAACGCTATCAGCATACTGTTCAAAACTGGCAATCAGGTCTTGTTGTTCACGAAACTTGTCAGTGTTATCAAGAAAGAAGGCTTTTGAGGAGTGTACGCGACTTTCTTCAACGCTATTCACGCCATATAGCATTGCATCACTTAATGGGCATTGGTCGATACTGCTAAACAGTGCACTCTGTAGTTGGGATAAGGGGTGACCGTGAGGAAACAGGCGTCGACGATAATAAATCGTGTT
>CBDUPD010000243.1:0-4753 GCA_965368985.1 uncultured Spongiibacteraceae bacterium
TACCTTAACCCACGCGACACTTCATACACCAAATCAACTGTACTGCTTGTACCTATATGAGCGCTTTTGTGTAATGCATTATTAACTCTTTTAAGCTTCCCTGCCTTTTCTTTAAACTCGTTATAGCTAATACCAAACTGAGATAATGCTTCATCTACCTCTTTACGGGCAGCCTGTTTCGCCTTGAATAATTGCATCTGTACCCGACTATATACATTTACAGCACCATCACCACTGGTTTCAATAGGTAGAAAAATAGCATCTGGCTGCAATTCGGTAATCTTTGATTGCACAGCATCTGACACAGCACTCGATGGCATACAACCAAACGGCTTGATGCTAAGTGTCATGGTTGCTTTTTTATCAACCACATTATTGATTAATTTACCTACTTCCATATGTCCTTCGCCGCCACGCAGTTCTGTGTTATAAAACTCATGGCTGAGTTGGGCAATACGGTTCATGTCAGGTAGATGATAATTTTTCAAGCCGAGAAGTTTTGAATACCAGACAAACAAACCAAGTAGTATTTTTTTCCCCAACCAAAGCTGGGCAAGCTTTTTACCCACATGAATATCACCTAACGCATAGATACTGCCTTCATCACCATCTTTATCAGTACCTTTCAGTCGAGTTCTGTTAATGATTTCATCACGAGCACACCACAAGAGATAAAGCGGCCAAAAAACAGCTAACTGTACATCAACCTCGGCACCTTCTTTTTCAAGAAAAGCCGACATATGATAATTACCATCTCCCTCGGTCGTCATCGCCCAAAATTCTCCGATGATAGCTACTTTGGGTTTTACCTGCGTACGATCAACTTTTATTGCTTTAAATTCTTTACGAGTTTCCAGTAAAGCCTTGATAAGCCCCTTGTCAGATTCAAATGCTTTTACAATACGCTGGCGAGCACGAGCCAAAACTTTATCAGTTTGCCCTTTATTGACTTCATAAGGACGTATTCGATAACCCAATGCATTCAAAATATCTCCAATAAGTGTAGATTTACTCATCGCTATAAAAAAACGTGCATTGATAGTAAACCCTATCTCTTCACCAGTTGCCTGGCGAACACTACCCTCTTCCGAGCCTGGCTGCTCCAATAACAGAACACGAAAACCGTCAAACCCTGAATCTCGCAGCACTTTACGGTATTCTGTGGCATAGGAACCAAACCGGCAGGGACCACAAGAACCACCCGCTATAAAAATATAACTATCAATAATTTCTGCTTTTGACATGCCCGAAGCTTCTAACAGCTTCAGTTTTTTCACCAGATTTCCCACAACATAGTGAGTAGGGTTACACTGTCCTCTACTACCAAACTCTCTACCATATTGCAGCGCATCATTATCAGGCATCTCAAGAGCTTCTACCCGGTAACCACAACCCAGATAGGCGGCTTCCTGAAGTTCGGTATGAGCCAGGGTAAGCCCCTCAAATAATAGCGTTGTTGTTGCACGCTGACTTGCTGTAAATTCCTTGGGGTTTTTATCTCGCCAATGAAGAGGTGCTTGCTGCTCAAGATTAAGTCTTTGACGCTCAGTCCTGGCAAAGTCATTTACCTGGGAGTCAGTATCTTGTAGAAAAATATCTACATCTGACATTTTTGCTTGTTTGGGGTCAATAAGTATTGGCTTATTCAAAATAAATACCTTTACATTGTTCTTCAAATAACCGGGTAATATTCATAAACAATCAACTGATCTCAATAACATCTATCAATGAGTCTTCAAATTCATTCAGCGGTAAGACCTTGGTAATATCGGTTTTATTCGAGTCTTGTTTACTTATTTCAAGTATTTCTAATTGTGACTTGAGTTGTTTAATTTCATTTACAATTTTGTCATCATTTTTTATTGCTTCAGGGGCGTTCATCAAAATAGACAGCCGTTTATTAATCACAGATTTATCTAACTCACGTTGTCGATTACGTGTATCTTCGAGTTTTTCATTTTCGAGCCCCAGTGTATAACCATAGGTTTTAACCCGTATATTTATTGAGCCTGTGGGTTTTGTAGCATCAATATCATGTAGTGCTGAATACGGTGTAGCACTGGCTGAACTAATAGAATCGATCAAACCATAAGTTGGAGCATCATGCCCACATTTAAAACTGGACAGGTCAAGAATAGCAACGTTAGGATGTCGTGCTGCAAATTTGGCAGCCCATACTTTTTGTACACTGTTTACACTGTAGTTTTCTGGCCAGATATCATTGATTTCCAGTGGTGAATCAATAATACCGCTATCTATATCATTCTGAAAATATTGCTTAAGATAATCTTTATCTTTGGGAATAGAACGAATTGATAAAATGGGATAACCCATTGCCTGATACTCTTCAAGCACTTCATGATTTATACCTGGGTCGTTATGATAGGGACGACCGATCATCAATAGCGCCATTCGGTTTTCGTTAACTACCTGATCAAGAATAGCTCGCCCTTTTTCCTGCATGGTTTGATCAAAGGCATCAAGTACTTTAAAGGCCTGATCAATCGCAAAATTACTTTCATCTTCTGTAATACCTAAAAGGTTTTCAAACTCCTCAAACATTTTTTGTTTAAGAAACACCGGCTCATTAAGTGACACCACCGTATCAAGATAAATTATATTACGCTGCGCAAAAAAATCAGTCTCTTTGGTAAAAGAAGCTCGCATGGCATTAGGCGTACCCGAAACAATGGGGCAACAGGAGCTATCCATGACTTTTTCAACAAAAGTAGGAATATGCATAATAGATGGGAAGAAAATATAATTTAGCGGCTTTTTTTCATGATGCTCAAATAACAGGTTATGTATGTGAGCCTGTACAACCTTTGCCGGATAACAGGGATCAACCGATCCATATTTACCACCAACTTGCCATAACTCTTCACTGGTATCATCTGAAAATACAATATTTTTGCCGGGCACTCCTAAAGCCTCAAAATAAGCTCGCCAAAAAGGCCCCGTGCTCCAGATATTTAATGCTTTTGGAATACCGATACGAATGTCTTTTCTCTTATCCTGTTTCTGCTCTGTAGAACGCTCAAACCCTCTAAAAAACGTTGTGTGCTTATAGCCACCAAACAGTGTTTTTTTGCTCTTTATGTCTTCAACAGCTATACCGCTTTCAGGCATCGTTTCAGTCTTATAAAAAGCCCTGAAATTCAATCGTGCCTCATAATCAACCAGATTAGGAAATGCTTTCATTAACTGTCGTCGCTGCTTATTCAATGCTCTTAAAGCATCATAATCTTCAACAGTACCTTTTTCACAAGAGAAACCGGATATATATCTGGCGATCTCTTTTTCAGGCTTCTCTCTATCATTAACAGCAGAAGCAACAACCGTATCAATAAAAGTACGTGAGCAATTATTTTCACAAAAGTCACAACGAGTGCTTTCATCATTTGTAGTGGTATAGTCAAGATTAATTGAAGCATCAAGACCAATAAATTCTGTTTTACCCTTACGTTTAACAACACGCATGGCTTCAAAAGCTGCTCCAAGAGCGCCAGCCTCACCCGTATGCGGATGCACATGCACCTCAGCATCAGGTACTCGTTCCTGAATATAATCAACTTGTGCCTTCACAGCGGCAAGGTTTTTCTGTGTACCACCTTGCAATACAAAAATACGGCCCAGCTCAGCCATACGCGGAGCCTGTACAATGTATTGCCAGATATTCTTTGGCAACACCAGCGCCAAACCGGCTAACAGTTCTTTACTGTTGTAGCCTTCTTTCTGGAAATTAACTCGATCTGAATCAAGAAATACCGCACAACCATAACTAAAGGTTGGTGACAAATCTGCCTCAAAAGCATTTTCAGCATAATCAGTTACATCAATACCAAATTGATCAGCCATAGCCTGCAGTAACATACCATTACCCGCACTGCATGAGTTTGATAGCCTGAAGTTTTTAATTGCCTGGTTTTGCATAAACAAAACCTTTATATCCTGGCCACCAACATCACATATCACATCAACATCAGGGAAGTAATGCTGTGCGCTTTTCATATGAGCTACGGTCTCAACAATATTGGCATCAGCCTGTAAAGCCACCTCTAATACATCACCTGCATAACCGGTAACGCCAAAACCGGCTATCTCTAACTTAAAATGATTATCGACCGCCCAGTCATGAATTTTTGAAAACATAACTTTCATATCTTCAAGTGGGTTACCCTGTGAAAGCCGATAAACTTTTTGGATTATCTCTCCATTATCATCAATCAAAACACACTTACTTGATGTTGAGCCTCCATCCAAACCGAGGTAGCCCTTAATAACACTCTCAGCCAATTTCAAGCCTGGCTTGAATTCCGGTAGTTTATACTTCGCTATAAATTGCTGCGTCTGCTGATCATCAATGGATAATGATGGACCAGCATTTTCACCTAGCTGCGCATGCCGGCCCACAGAAATAAACTCTTTCAGTTTATCAAGGCCGGAAAATGACATTCGATACCCTTCTGCCATACCATAGAGAACAGCGCCATAGGCTGCATACAATTCTGAATTTTCAGGAGAGAATATTAATTCTTCTAACGGTACATCTTCAGGATAGTCGTAACCACGCTCATCCCATGTCTGCGGAATACGGTAACGCCAACATTCCTGAAGAAAATTAAGATAGGTATTAGGCCCTCCCAGTAAGAGAACTTTTGATTTCAGTGTATTCCCGCGTGTAAGCACTGAAAGATTCTGGCCAACAATCGCATCTGCCAGAGAGTTCATAATTTCGTCTGCAGGAATACCA
>CBDUPD010000244.1:0-4716 GCA_965368985.1 uncultured Spongiibacteraceae bacterium
GGGAGAGCTGTACGATTATATGCGCCGTAATAAATCATGCAGAATGTTCATCTATCAGCCAGTGTGGCTTAACAAAAGTTCGTCGGATGATTTATTTTGTCTGATAGCCTAGCAATAGATGCAATAATTTGGTCTGCTGTTTTTCGTCATACAAACGGTTTAGGCGAAACCATTATATTGTAGGAGAGCTCTATTTGCTCGACGAACTTTTGTTAAGCCACACTAGTTGGCTATGGATAATAAGAACAGTGTTACTCTTCAAATGGGGCTTCCTTAAATTAAATTTTGTGAAAATATTTGTGGGTACCCGGTATTGGGTTAGACTTAATTTAGTATTGAGGCAAAATTGATGAATATTCAGGTAATCAACCTCTTTTGTAAGGTATTTCGATAAGCATAATAATAGAGCTAACGGAGATAAGACAATGGATGCACAGCTAGACTGCTTTGAGTGGAAAGACGAGTATAGTATGGGCATTCCCCATATGGATGAGGATCATAAAGTATTAATATCGCTATTGAACCGTTGCATTAATCTGGAGAGTGATGAAGAGAGCGCCAAGCATGAAATAGATGTCATACTGGATGAGATGATGAAATATGCCAATTTTCATTTTCATCGCGAAGAATTGATGATGGAAGAGTATGGATATCCTCATATTGAAGATCATAAAATAGAGCATCAACAATTTGTTATCTATATTGAGCAGACGATTGCCAGGTATGAAGATAATGAGCTGACAGCCAAAGAGTTATTGAATTTTTTGAAACATTGGCTTAAGCATCATATATTGGAAATGGATAAAGACTATTCAAGCTATTTCAAGGAAGAGGGTAAGCTAATCAGCTAAACATGTGGGTTAATCTATTAAGGTGTATAGATAAATAACATAATTACTCTGCTTCAAGCTATTCCTCAACTTTATTTGCGCCCATACTAAACCCAAGATGTTGACTGTTATCACCAACAGCGCCAATGGATTCTGTTGTTATATCTGCACCCTCGATGGTTGGTATATCTATCTGAAACAGGCTTTCAGTAATATAAGGCACTGCAAAATAGAGAACCAATTCTATGGCATTATTTAATAGGCTTTCTACAATCGGTAAGCCGGTACGGTTGAATGCAACATAATTAACAACAAAAGAGGGCGCGCCGTTGAGTTCCATATTCAGTTTGCCGTCAACAACATTCATTTTTGTTCCAATGACCATATCAACATTAAACACCAGGTGTGAATTTTCCGGTTGTGGCCAATTATGTGTGCCTAATTTGGTTTCGATAACCATTGTTGCATTTCTGTAGGTAATTGAAGCTTCACTGCCTCGCATTTTAAAAACAGGAGGGCTTGAAGGAACCATTTTTATACGAGTGTCACCAAATTTTCCCATGGTGTCAGTTGTCTCTGATCCAAAATGAACTTCCTTATTTAAAATGGTGAAGTGTAAGAATCCGGTATTATATAAAGCAAGCATCAGTTGATTAATCATGTTTGAGTTGACAGTAACTGCCAGATTGTCTCGTTCAGTTGTCGGGTCATCAACAGGTTCTGGTAAAGGCTCTTCAACATAATATGAGCCGAGGGCTGCAGGGATATTTTTATCAGGTATTGTTGTGCTAACTTTACCGGTAAAGTTCATATAAAGATCAGTGTCATCAGATGTTATATTATCAGGGATAGAGTTCAGGTCAGCTTTTGCACCATGATCAGCAATAGCATAAGCGATATTTATCTCATTAAATTCGGCATTAAGCACATTTTGGACAATCGTTCTAATCAGGCCTTTAAATTGAACAGAACCTTTTACCCAGTTAATGAGAAAAGTGAACAAGTCTTGTTCTCCATTGATATTACCTGTATCTCCAAGATTCATATCAAAATCGGGTCTCAGGTAGGTGCTTACTTCACCATCAACAATAGAGAAATCAACTTTACCGTCAACGTTAAGTGTTTCTATGGTCATTTCAATGGGGAGGCCTCCTGCAGGTACTGGCAGGTTTTCACATGCATGGTAGGTATAGCGAGCAACGTTTCCTTTCCACAGACCTTCAAAGATTCCTGCTTCAGGGCCGTGATAAAAATCTTCAAAGTAACCATTGCTGCAACCACAGGGTGCGGTAAACATTTTAGACTTTAATAATACGCCATAGCCGTCATCAATATTGCTATTGATGACAACATCATCAAGAGTATCAGCTGACAGAGGAATAAAATCCAGATTCAGATCCAGGGTATTGGGTTGACCATCGGTTAGCAATATCTGGTGAAAATCGGATTTCATCAGGTTTAGTTCTTGAATGTCTATCAGACCAACATCACCAAATAACTTCCCGGTGGCAACACTATTAACAACGGCATTAGGATGGCATTGAATAGGGGTTGTATAGGGAGGAAGAGTCCCTTTAAGTGTTGCCCATCTAAGATCTAACCAAATGAGAGGAGGCATGGCTTGTAAAATATCGCTATCAGATTCTGTCATCTGCACATCGTACATTCCTTGTTCAAGAATGGGCTCCATGGCTTCTAACGCTGTTTCACCTACGCGCACTTTTATGATCTCATCCAGAGCTTGGCCATCTGCCAAAAAGGTGGTTTTTGATTGATAGCCCTGTGCGTCAACGGCAATAAATTCATATTGTATTGCTTCAGTAATATTGGCAGTAAACTGGTTAGAGGAGACGGGTACAGGTATGCCATTGATGCTTAAGAAAGTCACATCAGTAGGATCAGACAGTAAACCGCTAACCTGTATATTACCTGAGTCAATCGTTGTGCAGTCGCCATCATCACAGGTGACTTCTTCAATAAGAATCTCAGGCCCTGCGCTGTCTAGTGTAAAATTTACAGTAGGGCCAAACAAGACTGGTTCAACAGTCATAGTGTTAATACCCTGCTTAAGGTAGAACCTAAGTTTCTTTGAGTTTGCTTCGTAGCGGATATCTCCGTTAGCCAGTTCTATATAGAAATGCTCTTTTACAGCATAGCCATTTAGGTAGATGTCAGGTACTTCGCCGTTTGAAATGCTGGAATTGGCAACAATGGAAAATACTTCCGGAAGAGTTCTATGCATGCCAGATAAAGGGCCTGTTGGTACTTCTTCTCTTGGAAAGCCAACATAGATAGCACCAGCTTGTGGAAATGCAATACTGTATTGCATGATTGGGGGTAAACATGATGGCAGAAATACAACCGAACATGTCATTATTATTATCAGTTTGATCAATCGCATATTGACAACCTCCCTCGTCAATAATCCTTAAATAGCACATGCTATTTCATACAACCCTGTATGTAAGTTTTTGTATATTAGTTGATCATTTTTGACAGCGGAAGGTATATTTCGGTATAAATGAACGTGTTTTTTATAGCTTAATCATCTGACCGATAGTAGGGCGCAGCAAAACTGGTTAAAAAATCAACAGTTTGGAGTATTAAACAAGGAAAGCTGTAGTGCTCAAAAAGAATGATTTGACGATTAATGTGAATAGATTATTTTCGAATTAAAAAACTTTTCTTATACCTGAGTGTTTTATGTGTCATTAACCAGTGTATGTTTTCTTCTTTTTATATCACGAATAAGAAAACGGGCAGGGTTAAGTGCCTGTGTAATGCTGAAAGGTAATGGGTAGTTCTGTTCTAACAGATATGCTCTGATTAATGCGGCTCCTATCGGGGCGCTACTAAAGCCCCGTGAGCCGTAAGCGATATTGAGAAATAACCCTGACTGATAGGTTCCCGTTTGCGGGATATAGGCATTAGCATTTTTTGCATAGGTTGCGTATTGCTTCTTGAATGCCATGGTATCTGGTACAGGCCCTATAACAGGCATATAGTCTGGTGCGCTACAGCGGAAATTAACGCGGCCATCAAGTGTGTCGGGTTCAAGATTTTCAAAATTAATCAGATGTTTTTTTAAGGTATTGATATTGTATTGTTGAGATATCTCTTTAAGTTGTTTGTCACTATCATTTAAATCATAGCTTGCCCCGCAAGTATAAGTGTCAGGGTTGTTTGCTTTATCAGTTGGGCATATATAGCCATCATGGCATATAACAGTGTTTATAGAGTGAAATTTTTTTGATTCAAATTGTGTGATCTGGCCACGAATATTTTTTAGTGGCAGCTCGATATTGGGTAGTAATTGATTTGCAGCAAAAGCGTTGGCAATAATAATGCTATCTGCTTCAAAAGTTTCACCTGAGCCGGATTGTGCAAGCCAGCAATTTTGTTGTTTCTCGATGTTTATGATTTCAGTGTTTCCTTTAAAAATCATATTTTCGGTTTTTTGAAATGCCTTCTGCAAACTGTCAGGGTGCAACCAGCCGGTTTCAGGATACCAGAGACAGTTATTCTGAATAGGGGTATTGGCTATTTCAGAGGCCTCTTTGGCTGAAATCAAAGAGACAAAGTTATTAATGCTGGAAAACCTTTCTATCAGTTTTTTTGAGGCGGCCAGTTCTTTGTCAGAAACTATTTGTAACATGCCACACTGCGTGAAGCCTTGCTGGAAACAATCCTGTTGGTAGTAACGTTGTGAATATAACAAACTAAGTAAGTTGAATTCCGAGAAATGACTTTCTTCAAATGATAATTTAGGAAATAGCACACCTTGTGGATTGCCAGAAGCTTCTGACATAGCTTCATTGTTTTTATCGATCAATGTTACTTTTATGCCTGCATCAGACAGGTTTTTTGCAGTGCTGATGCCAGCGAT
>CBDUPD010000245.1:0-4713 GCA_965368985.1 uncultured Spongiibacteraceae bacterium
CGTTACAGTATCGACTCTCAGTGGTACGGAGAATTGCCGCGTAGTTATTTTTATCAGGCGAGCAAGCCCCGGCAGGCAGTTAGCGGTATTCTGACTAAAAAACACCTGCAGCAATGGGCTGCTATGTCACAGGCGAGTTTGTGATAGTGTTTTTCTTTCGCTGCTTATTTTTTTAGGCAGTGCATTTCAAACTTTTTCTTGTCCTTTTCATAGTGCTTTATATCATTTGATTTCTTAGCCATTTTCATGCCAGTTTCCCAATGTTTGCAAGGTGGTTGAAACGTATTTTCAAAAATATAACTGGCGATCTTTTTCATGTCGGCGTCTGGAAATCCCAGTTTTGGATGAGGCCCCAGATGTTTGACCGCTTCTTTCATTAGTGCGGCTTCGCGCGATGGTTTGCGCATAAACTCAGTCATTTTCGTAATAAATACAACCTTATCTGAAGTAGTTTTTTTATAGTAGTTTTGTACATCATAAAAAGGTGGTGCTTTAGGAGGATCAAGGTTATCTTCATGACAGATGTTGCAGATATCCATCATGACTTTTCCGCTTTCAGCTTCGGGTGTTAAAGCGGCAACATTCAAGGAAAATGTAAACAGTATTACGATCAATAGAATCCTGTTCATTGTAATGGTCTCCGTAATATTGAATTTAAACTTGTGTCATGCAGGAACTACAGCAAAATTCTCTTTTATTTATAGGGGCAAGCTCCTGCAGTAAATATTTATAGCGGTTTTACAAAGAAGGTGCCTGTTGCACGTGCAATAAGCTTACCCTCTTCATTGCTTACTTCGCCTTCGGCATAGCTAAGCTGTTTGCCTTTGTTCACTATCCAGCCCTTGCACGTGAGTTTGCCAGAGACTGCCGGTCGAAAATAATTTATCTTCATTTCAATAGTTGGGCTGGTATGTTTTTCAGGGATTTGTGAATGAACAGCGCGACCCAGTGTGCAGTCAAGCAGAGTGAAGACCATGCCGCCATGAACCAGGTTGGCACGGCTCATATGAATCGGCTCAAGCTCTACTTCGGTGACATAACAACCATCTTTATCGGTGCCAATATCTTGTATTTTCAGGTATTTGGTATATTCAATTTCCTGACCCATAAGATAACTCCTTCAGGCTTCTATAAAAACAGCTTCAGCAGTAGCGGTGAGTTTTTCACCTTGATGCATTTCTGCGCGGGTGAAAATCTTGCGCCCTTCGCGTTTGTGTATTTCAGCAGTGAGTAAAACTTCTTTGCCAACTACTGTACGATTAACATAACGAATATTCAATGTACCGGTAAAAGCAACAGGGCCATTGCCCAGTACAACGGCCGTAAGAATTTCATCAAAGGCTGCAGCTACCAGACCGCCATGCACTGTATTTGGCGGGCCTGTGAAGGTGACAGGAAATATTCCTGCGCCTTCAACACGATCTTCAATATAGTGAAATTCAAAGCCGGGTGATACCGGGTTAAGTGTGCCTATGATGGGGCTGTAAGGCATGATCTCCTGGGGGCTTTTAGCATTTTCAGGATAGTTGTCCAGATCACCATCAAGCATCGCAGCACAGGGGGTGCCTTGTGACTGATGTGGTTGCAAGAGCTGAGTGAGTTCGTGAACTTTGGCCGTTGCCTCTTGCAGTACTTCTTGAGGAGCATCGCTTAAGCGTACTTGCTCGATGAGTTGTTGCATGGCTTTAGTGAGTTCTATGGCATCTTCGGGATGTTTATTCATAGTGCTTCAACTGATTTTCCGGCTAATCATTGAGAATGAGCGGAAGCCAGGGGAGGGAAAAAGTCCCCGATGCCGGGCATCGGGGAAAAAGCGCATTTTATATTGAGATCTAGATAAGACTATCAGCACGCAGTGTGTCGATAAGCTTTTTAGCAACTTCTGCTGGCGAGCCTTCAAGAAACTCACAGTTACCCTGAACTTCAGGTACATACTGTTTTGTTAGTACAACTTTAGGTGCCAGTTCGTCAGCCGAAAGACCAAGGCTATCAACGGCAATCGTAGTTGGTTTCTTTTTACGGGCAGCCATTTTGGCTTTGGCTGTCGGGAAGCGTGGATCACCCATTTCGTTAGAAACAGTAACAATCGCAGGCGTAGCGCCTTCAACCACTTCGTCACCATCAGGTGTTACACGGGTAACTTTCAGGCTTGATCCGTTTACTTCAATGGCGCGAGCCAGAGGTGCAACAGCGTGACCCAAACGTTCACCAATCAGTGCACCAACAATACCCTGGTCATCATCAGATGCCTGACGGCCACAAAGAATCAGGTCAGCACCACCGCTGGTTTTAATATAGGCAGCAAGAATATTGGCAACAACCTGGCAGTCAAGGGTATTAACATCAGCGTCAATGGCAATAATTTCATCGGCACCCAGTGCAGCACAGTGTTTAAGCAGTGACTTCTGGTCAGTACCAATAGATACGGCTGTAATTTGGCAATCAACACCACTATCACGAATTTTAAGGGCGGCTTCCATGGCTTGCTCATCAAAGCCATTGATAAGACGCGGGATAGCTGCAACTTCAGGAGTTTTGCCATCGTCTGCAATTTTCAGGTTGCCGGCAAGGATGTAGTTATTAACCGCATCCGGATCCAATACTTCTTTAACACATACAACAATTCGCATTCTAGGTCTCCCATCGACAACAAGCCTTGTTTGGCTTGCCTATAATTCGTCTTCGAGTGTTAAGCTTTCCCCTTCACACCAAACGGCGCCATGTGGGTAAGCTTCAGGTTTTTTTGTTAGTTCTGCCAATAAATACCAGCGCCATTTATAGATGCCAAAGTCGCGGTATTGTCCGGTCAGGGTGCCTACAAAATATTGTCGGCCTGCATATTTTGTTCCTTTAACACCAGCTCCGCCTTCACATTCGGCGCGCTTGCCAGCGTACTCTTCATTGAAGCCTTCAATATACTCTTGATCGGGTACGGAAGGTTCATTGTTTTCCGGAACGTCATTGTCCATGAAAATCACACCTGAAAAAAGAGGTGACCGTTAAAAAACAGTCACCCTGTTGGTAGATTTACTCGTCTTCACCGGCAAAGCGGTCAAGCACATCAAGACACTCTTCAACAATATCAGAAAGAATCTGGCGAGCAGGCTTCATTTCGGTAACGTAATGGATGCCCTGGCCAGCGGCTTCAGTCATCAGGTCTTTACGCTGGTAATCAAGAGAGCCTTGAATATAGTCTGAAGACAGCATCATTTGTAATGGTGCTTTCAATACCGGGGGAGCTTCAGGCCCCATCCACTCTTTGTGCCACGGGCAACGAGTTGTACGCATGGTGAAACCCGAGATGCAGTTAGAATAGATAGCATCAGTTGTTTCAGCTTCAAGCAGAATTTCTTTCAATGGAAGATTAACGTCAGATTCACGTGAGGCCAGCCACAAAGAGCCAGTCCAAACACCATCAGCACCCAGTGCCAATGCCGCTGTTAAGTGACGGCCAGTTGTAATACCGCCGGCAGCAATAACAGGAACACCTTTTTCTGCAGCTAAATCAACAACCTGAGGAACAATAGAGAAAGTACCGATTTGGCCGGTGTGGCCTGCAGCGTCATAGCCCTGAGCGATAATGGCATCAACGCCGGCTTCAATTTGTTTCTCAGCTTGACGAGGCGTACCAACAAGGCCCCATACCAACATGCCTTGTTCGTGAGCACGTTCAAGCAAGAATTTTGGAGAACCCAGACCTGATGCAAATACAGGCACTTTCTCTTCAAATACAACTTCAAGTTGAGCCAAAGCACGAGATTGGTCCAGACCACCCCAGGTATGAAGATCAGGAGCTTCCTTTGGATCGGGCACATCGTATTTGGCTTTGATTTTCTGTTCAAAGTCACGGTGTTCCTGAGGAATCATCGCCATTAACTCTTCAACGGTTTTCTCTTCAGGTACAGAAGCTGGTAAAACCAGATCGATACCGAATTTTTTGTCGCCAACTCTTTCGCGAATCCATCTGATATCGGCACGTATGTGCTCAGGCTCATGCATTGCTTCACCCATAACAGCAAAGCCGCCAGCATTGATTACGGCTACAGCTACGTCTTTACAGTGAGTAAAGGCCACAACCGGGTATTCAATGCCCAGCTGCTCACAAAGTTTAGTGTGTAATGGATCGCTCATGATGTCTTCTCTCGTCTATCTAATACAAAAACGGGGTGTACCATTCTATATTGACGAATAGGTACCAAAATTTTAGCCGGTGAATTTAACGCTTAAAAGAGGCAAAAATAAACCGCCGAAGGCTTATAGGTGAACAGATGTCCCAATATGAAATTCTATAGTCCGGATTCGATTCGGTGGCCGGCAGTGATTGACAATTTGAGACAATTAAACAGTTGGCAATATTCTGAAAATCCGTCAAGATATGCCCAGAATTATTACCCAAAAAACCATTTTTTGTGGAATAATAACCCCCGAATTTTATTTACATCACTGGGAACTGCTATGAAGCCGGCACCATTTGATTACTACGCGCCTGAAACTGTTGAAGAGGCGGTAGCTTTATTAGAAAAACTTGAAGACGACGATATTGACGCCAAGATATTAGCAGGCGGGCAAAGCCTTATGCCAATGCTTAGCTTGAGAATGGCTCGCCCTGATGCGCTTGTCGATCTTAACAAAATTGATGCTTTGAAAGGTATTCGTGAAGAAGGCGATATGATCGTTATCGGCGCAATGACCAGCAAAAGCGATGCTGAAGAC
>CBDUPD010000246.1:0-4709 GCA_965368985.1 uncultured Spongiibacteraceae bacterium
ACGTGTAAAAATGGGCTTAAGGCCGGTACCGATAGATTATCAATTACTCGAAGCCCTTGAGTCTGGCCTGCCGGATTGTTCAGGGGTGGCTTTGGGATTGGATCGTTTGCTTATGATTAAGCTAAAATCCGAGAGCATTAAAGATGTATTGAGCTTTCGTTAGCGCCCAAATAAAACAAAAAATTGTTATATTGTTGGCCTAAGTTAAATAGTTAGCTGTTTATATTGTCTTCGCAAATTAATGCTGAATGATAGGTGAAAACCTGGGTGTTTCGTATTACCCGATTAAACAACTGCATCTTGATCTGAATATAAGCAAGGTTGACGAAGAATATGAAACATATAACGACTATGATGATGACAGCTATAGTACCGATGTTGATACTACCGCTGTGTCGTTGGGTGTCGGTGTACGGTTCTAAAACCTAAGAGCTTTAGCGAGAAGTCATTATTTACCGGTGCCGACTCGCTGACCTTCATTGATAACATCTATGCTACAAGCAATAGTGATCCATTGTTTGATCTGATTTTGTGCCTCAATCGGTGCATTTGATGCTTTTGCCTGAGCAACTGATATGTTGGCTTTTTCACTACAGTATTGGTCTGCAGTCATGCCACCGTTAAGTTTTTCTTCCAGGTCACCCAGATGAAAAACGCGTTCACCAGCATTAATAGTAAATGCTGAAAATAAAATAGCCATGCCGAGAATATATTTCATCTGAGATTCCTGATCATTGTTGTGAGTAATTATCACCTAACTTGCAGCGATAGCAAGATGATTCGTAAAAAATGCTGGCACGATATCGTTGTAAGTTTAATGCTTTGGAGGGGCGGGCTCTCGAACGCGATCAGTTAAAGGAGAATTTTGGTATTCATTTAACTGTTTTTCTTGATGCTTAAAGTTAAACGTAATGCTTGATTTTACTGAATTTAATTAATAACAACTTATTCAGATAAGTGAATATTGAATATACACCGAATAATAGTATTAATGTTGGAGCCAGGTACCAGTATGATTTTGTGTATGACAACCCAAAGCCATAGAAGGTTATGGTTAAAATTAAAACACATGATAATAAATCGCCAGGCAGGATAATCAGGCCCGAAAACCGGTATTGCAGTTGCTTATGACAATGTTTGCAATCCAGCCTGTATCCTCGAAATCCCGCCTTTATTTTCAATCGACTTGGTGTCAAGGCTGTGTCACAGTGCGGGCAGATAGCGCCATCTACATAAACTAATTTTGTTTGATGTTCTGGCGGAGTGTATATATCCATAAATTAAGTGTCATAACACCCCATGGAAGGCTTGCGCAGATTTTCTTTGATTTTTCAGCGTTAGACTTTTTTAAATATCAATGATGTATTGATGCCACCAAAAGCAAAGTTATTGCTCATGATATATTCAGCCTCAAATTCTCTGAAGCTGTCTTTGATATAGTCGAGTTCACCGCAAGCGGGGTCAACGTTTTTTAGATTATGTACCGGTGCAAATTCTCCGTTATTCATCATGTGGATGCTGGCCCAGGCTTCAATTGCGCCACAGGCACCCAGGGTATGCCCCAGATTTCCTTTGAGTGTGCTGTAAGGTGTTTGTGAGCCAAAGAGTCTGGCGGTAGCCTGGCTCTCTGCAATGTCACCACGGTCGGTTGCAGTTCCGTGGCCGTTAACATAAGAAATATCGTTAGTTGTAAGGCCTGCATCATCAAGTGCCAGGCGCATGGCTTTTTCCATATTTTCAGAATTGGGTTGGGTAACATGGCCACCATCAGAATTGGTAGCATAGCCTACGATTTCAGCAATGATGTTTGCGCCACGAGCGACTGCATGATCATAATCTTCGAGAATCAAAGTGGCGGCACCTTCGCCTATGACCAGGCCGTCACGGTCTTTATCAAAAGGTGCCGGTGTGGTTTCGGGTGCGTCATTTTTAGTACTTGTGGCAAATAATGTGTCGAACACGGCGGCTTGTGTGGCGCAGAGCTCTTCTCCGCCACCCGCCAGCATAATGGTTTGCTTGCCAAATTTTATGGCCTCGTAGGCAGCGCCGATACCCATGCTACCCGATGTACACGCCGTAGATGTCGTTATGATACGACCCTTTACACCAAAGAAAACACCGATATTAACGTTTGTGGTGTGGCTCATCATGCGAATATAGGTAGTGGCGGTTATGCCTTCCATGGTTTTATTGATAAGCATATTGGCGAAATCTTTGAGTGCAGTAGGAGAGCCGCTGGATGAGCCGTAGGAGACCCCGACTTTACCGCTACCCAAAATTGGGTCATCAAGTAAGCCTGCCTGTTCAAGTGCTACTTCGGTGGCTCGTGTAGCCATCAGGGAAACACGACCCATAGAGCGGGTTTTTTTTCGGGTATAGTGCGCAGGTGTTTCGAAATCGGTAATAGCTCCGCCAAGACGGGTGTTGAGCTCGGGGTAGCAGTCCCATTCATCCATGCGTTTAATGCCGCTGGGGTTGTTTTTCAAGTTATCAGAAAATGTAGGCCAATCATGCCCAAGTGATGTGATGGCAGACATGCCGGTTACTACTACGCGTTTAGTCATTTAAAACATTCCACCATTAACAGAGATTACTTGACGGGTAATATAGGCTGCAGGGTCAGACAGTAAAAAACTGGCCAGTGAAGCAACTTCTTCAGGCTTACCCATGCGACGCATGGGTATCAGCTTCATTGCTTCTTCGAGTACTTCTTCTTCGACCATATCGGTGTCTATCAGCCCCGGGGCAATGCAGTTAACTGTAATTTTACGTTTCGCCAGCTCAATCGCAAGTGCTTTTGTGGCGCCTATTATGCCAGCCTTTGCTGCACTGTAATTAACCTGCCCTCTATTGCCCATTAATCCTGAAACTGATGACAGGGTGATAATGCGACCGGGTTTGCGGCGTCTGATCATTGGCATAACGATCGGGTGCAAGACATTATAAAAGCCGTCAAGGTTGGTGTGTATTACCTGATCCCAATCTTCATCTTCAAGGGCAGGGAAAGCGGCGTCTCTAGCGATACCTGCGTTGCATATAACGCCATAATAAGCGCCGTGTTCTTCAATATCAGCCTCAAGAGCGGCTCTGGTGGCAGCACGATCAGCGACATCAAATTGCAGTATGCGCGCCTTGCCGTTGTTTTCGTGAATGGATTTACTGACTTCTTCAGCTTGATCGAGTTGGGATCGACAATGCAGTATGACTTCGTAGCCGTCTTGTGCTAATTGAAGTGCAATAGCCTTGCCTATGCCACGGCTGGAGCCGGTAACTAAAACAGATTGCATGTGGCTTCCTTATTGAATAGCTGAAATGTCATCAGGTTGTATCGCTTTTAATTGAGCGCTGGCGATTATTACATTTTCGATTGTAGAGATTGAACAGTCAAAAACTCCAAATTCGTCATCAATCATGACGGCTTCGACTTTAATTATAATGGTTTCATCCTTGGGAAAATAGCTGAGTTCAGTTTGATATTTTCTGGTGCCCAGTAAAAAGCCCAGTTTTATAGGCTCACCCTTGGCAACAGAGCGTATGCCAATATAGGCGCTAACTGTCTGTGCCATATATTCCAGGCCGACATAGCTGGGAATACGACCATCAGATTCGGTAAATAGAGTCGGTTTGCTCAAGTCGACGGTGGTTAACAGGTAGTTATCACCGCTTTCTGATACCTGGTCAATTAACGACATGGTGTTGCGATGAGGAACCAGATTGTCAATGTTTGGGAGTGCCGGCTTATTCATGTGTCAGGGTAATAGACTGGAGTCGATAGTAAATTGGTAGTTATAGGGTTTGTTATGGTATTCGGTTTTTCCGTTCCACGGATCAACGCTAGTGTACACTATTCGGGCATATAAGCTCTCTTGAAAAAAGACTGTTCGTTCAAGTTTTTGCTGTTTTATCTGCCATTTGTCTATTTCTTTGGTGGTAGAGGTGTCGTTGCTTTGTACGGCAAGCAAGTGTGCGTTCAGCTGATCGGCAGGAAAATAGATGAGCTGAATTGTTTCCAGTATTTGCATCAGGGGTAGTTTGGCGGGCAGTTTTACATGGGTCTCTGCAAAAAGCTCACCGCCAATATGTGTAATAGTGGCAAGGCGCTGCCCACTGTTGTTCAATAATATGATGCGCAGGCTTTTAGGTTGAATTTCAATAATACTCTGAAAATGTTCAGTTCGGTTTAGAAATTGGGCGGTGATGTTTTGCAAAGCCCTGATTGAGGTGGCATCAGATTGTATTGGCATGGTTGGCCAATGGGACTGCAGGTCTTGCTGCCGGGGTTGTGTGGTACTGCAAGCTGCACAAAATAACAGTAGCAGTATGATAAATGACTTATTCATGGTGATTTACAGTAGTTGACGAGAGGAGCAAGTGCAAAGTTTATCAGGCTACCGAGTAGAATGGTTATTCCAAAGGCGGCGATCATGGGAGTGCTGCTGAGGCTAAGCAGTCCAAAGGATAAACAGCTGGTGGCAGCAGAAAGTAAAACCGCAATTTGAGAACTGGTTGAGGCTTGTTTGGCATCATAGAGAAAAATTGCGTAGTCCATACCCAGCCCCAAAATCAGAAAGAGTGCAAAAACATGGAATAGCGACAAGCTAATGGCACACAGGCTGAGAATTGCAATGGTAAGCAGGCTTGAGAGCAGCGGGACAGCAACAAGCCCAAGTGCTGGCAAGTATCGATAGCGCAATAAAACAATCAAGCTA
>CBDUPD010000247.1:0-4695 GCA_965368985.1 uncultured Spongiibacteraceae bacterium
ATCAGGCAACGAGTTGATGGCGGCAGGGTAGAAGTGTTTGTGTAGGAGCGGATTCTATCTGCGAAAAATCAACGCTTCGCTGATTAAATACTGCAGGCAGTTACTGACGATCAACAAACACACTGTGCTTGATAAACCTGATCACCTCATCCATTCTGTCGACAATCGGATAGTCATCTTGTCTTGCCCAGTTGATAAAGGTATATACAAACATCCCTTTGACTGTTTCAGCCAATGAGTTCAGTGAAAATCCCGGAGTTAATAAATTCTGCTCTTCGGCTTCTTTTAGAATGCTGTAAATAGCCTGATTTAGTCTCATGTCCTGTTCGGCCTTTATCTCGTTAGTGCCTTCGGGCGTGCCAATAAGAACAATGCAAATCAGCTCTTTCATATTGGGGTCGAGTTTAATGGTTTCCTGAATGAGTTTTGAATAGCAGTACTCAATTTTCTCTGGTGGCGTAATGTCCAGAGAGTCTGTTTCTGTAAAAATAGCGATAGCCAAATCGCCGATTCTATCTGCCAGGTGTAGCAGAAGATGATTCTTGGTCGGAAAATGATTAAAAAAGGTTTGATGTGCAATATCGGCATGCTTCACGATAGAGGCTACTGACGTGTTAGATACGCCATCACGAATAAATAATTCATAAGCGGCATCCGCAATTTTCTCGCGAAACTCAACTTTACGTTTTTCAACTCTGGTTGTAGCGGGTGCACTTGTCATTTAAAACTATCGCCTCTGAAAGTAAGTCGCGCAGTATAACCGTGGTGGCTTAGCTATGCGAATTCGCTGCCAGCTGATGTGAAATGCATTACAGCTTTTTAATAGACTGTAGTCTATAAGAAGACTATAGTCCACTGGAGTCGTCAAAATAATTATGTAAAAGGCGAGCTTGATAATAAGATGCTGAAAGTGCACGCAAACGCCAGTTTACAATATTTGTACGACAAATTTACCATTATTAACAGTAAATTAGGAGCAAATATCATGGCTGTCATAAAACCAGAAAAACTGACCGGGATAAATGTAACTGAACTATTGGAAAGATACGGTGATGTTGGGCGTTTGGCATTAATCCAGATGTTGATGATGCCAACAGTGTTTTACATGTGTTGGCTTGTCCAGGAGATGTATTAATTTCATTACCAAGTAGACTATGGTCTAATTAATGACTATAGTCTACATAAGACATATGTATATTAATGTAATAGGTGGTTGATCTACATTTATCGATTACCAGTAATCGTTAAGAACAAAAGACTGCAAAGTATGGGGGAGAAATCAATGACAGTATTAAGAGCAGAAAAACACAGCTGGCAAATGGTAATGATTGAACCATTGGTCACATTTCTCAAGCATGTAATAACAGCCACCAATATGTGGGTGTTAAAAAAATCCAAAGGGCGTTTGGGAAATACATTTTTGGGTGTTCCTGTTTTGTTACTTTACTCTGTGGGTTTTAAATCTGGACAAGAGTGGGAAACCCCGCTGTTTTATTTTACCAAAGACGACAAGGTAGTCATTGTAGGTTCTAACGGTGGTAACCCAAAGAATCCTGCATGGGTTAAAAATGTAACCATGGGTCCTGATGTCAAGGTAAATATCAAAGGTAAAGAGATGAATATGCGTGCGCATATTGCTGATGAAAAAGAGCAGGATATTTATTGGCCATTGGTTATTCAGACGTTTAAAGTCTGGGAGAAATTCCAGAAAAGAAGCGAGCGTCAATTTCCTATTGTTGTGCTTGAGCCACGTTAATTACTCACTCAAATACAAAGTGATCATAGCCGGATAGAAGTAAAAGGTAGAACTATGGCTGACTGGGATTACGAAACAGATCTTGTTGTCGTTGGTTCTGGCGGAGGAGGAATGGCCTCGGCTCTAACGGCAAAACTTGAAGGTCTTCAATCACTGGTTATAGAAAAAACCGAATACTATGGTGGGTCAACTGCTATCTCGGGTGGCGGTATCTGGATTCCCAATAACTACCTGATGGCTGAAGCGGGTATAGAAGATTCTTTCGAGAAAGCACGTACCTATATGCAACATACGGTTGGTGATCGTACTCCCCAATCAAAGCAGGATGCTTTTTTAATTAACGCACCAAAAATGGTTGATTATCTTTCAAAGCTTCCGCATATCGTTTTTCAGATTATGCCCGGATTCTCCGATTATTATCCTGATAAACCAGGTGGTACAACCGGAGGGCGCGGTGTTGATATGCCGGTATTTACAGGCAGGAAGCTTGGGTTACTGCTTGCGGAATTACGTCCACGACCTTTACTGGTTCCATTTGGTTTTGTTTTTACTATCGATGAAGTAAAAAAACTGTTTTTATACCGGGCTCATCCGATCTCTATTCTCAGTATGTTCAAACCAATGCTTAGAAATCTCTATAATCTGATTACCAGAGCCAAACACCTTGATTGTGGGGCGGCATTGATTGGTCGTTTGCGTATGTCCTTATATGAGAAAAATGTGCCGGTGTGGTTGAATTCACCCGTAAAGGAGTTTATCTATAAAGATAGGGTTGTCATTGGGGTAGTGGTTGAGAAAGAAGGAGAAATCGTTCGGGTGAAAGCCAATAAAGGTGTTGTGTTAGCTGCTGGTGGATTCGCTCATAATCAAGCCATGAGAGAAAAATATCAGAAGGCTCCGGCAAGTACAGAGTGGAGTTGCGCATCTGAAGGTAATACCGGTGAAGTTATTGAAATGGGTATTGATGCCGGTGCCGATACTGACCTGATGGATGATAATTGGGGTATGCCTGTTACCTTGCCTACAGGTCAACCTGTTTTTCCTTTTGTGATGGAAAGAGCCTATCCCGGTGCTATTATCGTTAATTCTGCAGGCCGTCGTTTTACCAATGAATCTGCATCGTATGTCGATGTTTCTCGTGCGATGCGTGATGGAAATACCGGTTCTGTCACTTCAATACCTTCATATTTCATTATGGATAAACGTTTTCGTAGCCGATATTTTTTGGGTACACAAATGCCGGGTTATACGCCGAAAAAGAATTTTGAAAGTGGGTTTCTTGTTAAGGCAGATACATTGGAAGAGCTGGCTAAAAAGATTGCTATTGATCCTGCAGGATTGGCAGACGAAGTGAATAAATTTAATGGCTATTCCCGTACGGGTAAAGATCTTGATTTTGGGCGAGGTGATAGCGCTTATGATCGTTATTACAGTGACCCAACCGGAAAACCCAACTGTTGTCTGGGTGCTATACAAAAGCCACCTTATTATGCATTTAAGGTTTTTCCAGGTGATATTGGTACCAAGGGTGGTTTGGTGACTAATGAAAACGCACAGGTTCTTGGTAAAGAAGGTGAGATTATTAAAGGTCTATATGCTATAGGTAATACCTCGGCTACTGTTATGGGAAATACCTATCCGGGCTCAGGAAGTACAATCGGGCCAGCAATGACATTTGGTTATATTGCTGTGATGCATGCAGCAGGAAACCTGTAGCATTTTATCTGCGTACAATTACCAGGGAGGCGATTCGCGGATGAAATCCGCTGCCCTAGAATAACAGGATAACAATGAAAGTCTTTTATATATGAGCAATCAGTTTGATAAAAAAGTAGATCTCATTGTTGTAGGCTCTGGTGCTGCAGGAATGACTGCGGCCCTAACGGCAAAGATTGCGGGCCTTGATTCAATCGTATTGGAAAAAACCGAATTCTACGGTGGCTCAACTGCCATTTCAGGTGGTGGTATCTGGATTCCCAATAATCATTTAATGGAAGAGGCGGGTCTTGAAGATTCTGCTGAAAAAGCTCTCATCTATATGAAAAATACGGTTGGTGATCGCACATCAGAAACCAGCCAGAAAGCGTTTATAAAATATGCACCTGAAATGCTTCGCTATATTAGCCAATTACCCCATATGAAATTCTCCATTGCGCCAGACTTTTGTGATTATTACCCTGAGAGACCGGGAGGTATGAGTAAAGGACGAGGGGTTGAGGCAGATCTTTTTGCCGGGGCAAAATTGGGAAAAATGTTCGCTGACATTCGTATTCGCCCGATAAAACTCCCTTTCGATTTTATTGTGACTATGGAAGAAGGCAGAAAAGTTACTTTGGCCACTACAAACCCTTGCTTGTTAATGCTTGTGTTGAAAGTTTTTTTCAGAAATTTATTCGATAAAATTTTTAAACGACATCATATAGCAATGGGTGGAGCATTAATTGCTCGCCTTAGACTCTCTCTGCATGAGCAGAATGTACCTGTCTGGTTGAATACGACAGTGAATGAAATTATCTTCGATGAGGGTAAAGCCGTAGGCCTTGAAGTAGAGACGGGCGGCAAAAAAATCCGTATTAATGCGAAAAAAGGTATTGTGCTTGCTGCGGGTGGATTTCCTCAGAACAACGAGATGAGAAAAAAATACCAGCACCCGGCTGTTAGTACCCAATGGACGTCAGCTGCCCCTGGTAATACAGGAGATATGATTCAGATGGGAATGGATGTCGGTGCAGGTACAGATCTAATGGATGACTCGTGGGGAATGCCAACGTTTCTACCTCCTGGTGAGCACCCGTTACCTATGGTGCTTGAAAGATCATACCCGGGTGGCATTATGGTGAATGATGCTGGTCAACGCTTTACCAGAGAGTCAGCTTCTTATGTAGATGTTGCGCATGCCATGTTTGAAGAAAACGATAAGGGTAAATCTTGTGCCCCGG